>JAAEMC010001080.1 GCA_024225895.1 Desulfobacteraceae bacterium
CAGGGCATCCATGAAACAGCCGCCGAAAAAATAGATCATTATTACTACGCCCATAACTAAATACGGCGGCATATCAAGGCCGCCGACCCAGCCTGCGATTTCAAAGGGAATTCTTGTAACTGCCAAAAATTTGCCGAAAATCACGGCACCGGCAATGAGCATGAGGACCATACAGGAAGTTCGCAAGGTTTCCATCAAGGATTTGACAAATCCGGCCCAGGTGATCTGCTTGCGGACTATGGCAATGATCAGAACGCCGAAAGCACCTATTGCAGCCGCCTCTGTCGGTGTAAAAAGTCCTATGAAAATACCGCCGATCACCAGGGTGAAGACAATGAGCGTTTCCGTCAGACCCAAAAGGGATTTGAATTTTTCTGCCCATGTGAATTTTTCTCCTGGCGGTCCCTGTTCCGGGTGGAGCCTGCACCGTATAAAAATAGAAACAATAAAGAGTAATGTCACCAGAAGGGCCGGGAAGATTCCTGCCACAAAAAGGGCGCCAATGGACTGCTCTGTTAAGATGCCGTAGATGATCAATACCA
Organism: Desulfobacteraceae bacterium; assembly: GCA_024225895.1. GTDB lineage: Bacteria > Desulfobacterota > Desulfobacteria > Desulfobacterales > Desulfobacteraceae > JAAEMC01. The sequence continues at coordinate 543 of JAAEMC010001080.1, forward strand.
CGCTGGGGGGCATGATCATTCCAATACCACCTCCTGATGCGACAGAACCTGTCGATAATTCATCATCATAATTATAGCGTTTCATTTCAGGTAGACCCACTGTCGCCATGGTGGCTGCCGTGGCCGGACTGGACCCGCAGACCGCACCAAATGCCGTACAGGCGGTAACCGTTGCCATGGCAAGGCCTCCCCTGATGCTGCCTAAGAATTTATAGCCGGCGTCATAAAGCCGTTTGCTGATGCCGGAGTTAAAGGCAAGCTGCCCCATGAGAATAAACAAGGGAATGGTGGTCAGATCATAAGATCCAAAGACCTCGTAAACATTCCTGGACAAAAGATTTAATCCGGCATTAGGTGTAATCATAACACTGAATCCAACAAAACCAACAGAAGCCATAACAAACGCAACAGGCATCCTTGTCAGAAACAGGAGAATCATGATCACAATTCCGATTATACCAATAAGTGTTGGACTCATTTTGTTTTCAATTCTTTCAATTGCTTAAAGTTTTCAAAAAGTTTCTCAATAATGGTTATGGAGAACGCAACCAGACAAAAGGCGAGAAGATATATAATATAATAGATAGGGAATTCCAGGTTCATGGAAACTTCACCTGTATGATGTATCTCCTTGGCATATAGAAACATCTGCCAGGTAATCAGGCCGAAAAGGACAAGGCTGACCAGCCGGGTAATAATATCGATAATAATTTGTGTTTTGTCAGAGAACAGCCGTACCAGTATTTCCACACCCACATGGCCTTCAACCTTGTATGTATAAGGCAGGGCTGTGGCCACTACAATGGTTGCCATAAATCCTACCAATTCCACTGAACCGAATATCGGATATTTAAAAAATCGACCAATGACATCCACAACTGTTAAAAGCATCATGCCCACCAATGCCAATGCGCCGATAAATTTTAATATGTTTGAAAATTTGTTCAGTGCTTTGAAAATAATATCCATATAGATATCCTGATAATATTAAATCATTTTATGAATGGCCGGCTTGCATTGTCATCAAACCGGCCATTATTACTATGAAAATTATAATAAATTACGTACGATTACATCTGGGATTGAATGAAATCCACAACTGCTTTTCCGTCTACGCCCTTTGTGCCTGCTTTTTTAATATAATCATTAATTACAGGAGCAACCGCATCTTTCCATTTTTTGGATTCTGCATCTGAAAGGGAAATTACTTCACCGCCTTTGGACTTGAAGAATTCAAGACCAGCTTTATCAGCCGCATCCCAGGCTTCGCCATGTTTTACAGCAAATTCAGCATTAATTTCCTTGATGGTTTTTTGCTGGGCTGGAGTGAGTTTATTCCATTTTTCTTTGTTCATAAAAACGGCAAAGGTAGTGGTATAGGCACAGGAGTAACTTTCAGTCAGATATTTAACAACCTCACCCAATTTCCAGCCTTTGTTGGCTTCCACCGGATGGGAGGAACCGTCTACAACACCTTTCTGGAGCATCTGGTAACATTCTCTCATGGATTTTCCAACCGGAGAGGCGCCCAATGCTTTCTGAACCAGTCCGCTGGTACCGGTTCCACGAAGTTTCAGGCCTTTGAGGTCGTCCATTGTAGAGACTTTTTTCTTGGACGTATGAATAAGGCCGGGGCCATGGCCATGAACAAACATCATTTTAGTATCATTGAACTCTTTGGGCTGGAATTTGTCCAATACAGCATTGGCAATCTTGGTCGCCTGGACACCGCTTTCGTATCCCATGGGAAGATCAATGGCCTGGGCTACGGTAAACCGTCCCCTTGAATAAGCTAAAACCGTCATTCCGATATCTGCGATACCTGCAACAACACCGTCGTAAGTCTGAGGCGCTTTTGTAAGTGTGCCTGCAGGGAAATATTTGATAGTGATTTCTCCGTTGGTTCTTTTTTCTACTTCTTTACACCATTCGTCAGCAAGTTTGCTTTGGATATGGGTGGGGGGGAAAAAATTCGCATAGGTTAGCTGTGTTCCAGCTAGTGCATTGGGTGCACAGAAACAAAAAATTAAAAAAGCAATAAATGCAATCCTCTTCATGTTGACCTCCTAAAAGTGTTTGTATTTGGAGCCAAAAAACTACCTTGGGACCCTAATAGATTGTGTAGCAAGAAAGCGTTGTCTTAAGGATTTCACCTCCTTTCCGTATCTGCTCAATTTATATAAAAGTGTTACAATGTAACTGTATTTCAGCCGCGAAAGATACTATATTTAGACCAATAGACCATGTCAAGAAAAAAGTCCAGCTTAATCTTTAAAATGCGGGGAAACTGAAAGAAAGATAGTGAACGCTATTAATTATCAATGATTTCAAAAATTTGTATCCATCGGAACTTAGAGTGAAATCATTGATATGACTCTTAAAAAACCAATCAGATCACTATAGAATTTTCTTGACATGTAGCTGTTATGTATCTATAAGACATCTAAATAGTAGCTGATAAAATAGATAATACAGTTGCGGTTGAACAGGAGCTTGAAACATCATGGCAGACGGCGATGAAAAATATGACAGATTTGAAGCAGATTATATAAACAGAAAGGTGAAATTTGAGATTTATGGCGAGGAAATGATCGAAAAGACGGTCAACTCAAGCGGTAACAGCGGTAGAGTTTACTTGCCCCCCGAATGGATCGGTACAAAGGTAAAAGTGGTAAAATGCTAATACGATTGATTGGAAGGGGTTTTATACCAATTATACTGTTTTTTTAAGATGGTAAGGCACTCATACAGTCAAAATTCGCTATTGAAAAATCATAAACAGTTTAAATAGACAAATCTTTTTTAATTTTACGATACATTATAAATAAAAAATAAAGGAGAGAAAAATGGGAAACGTTCCTGAAAAAATCTGGACCTGGCAAATGATGAATCCTTTTAAAAAGGATAGGGAGACAGGAGAGGTAACATCTGGTCAACTGGAAAAAACACAGATTGATGTGCCCGAGCTTAAGCCCGGAGAAGTCCTTGTTGAAGTTGCAGGGTGTGGTATCTGCCATACAGATCTTGGTTATTTCTATTATGGTGTGCCTACCGTAAATAAACCTCCGCTAACATTGGGCCATGAAATTTCCGGAACGGTTGTGGCAACGGGCGGTGATGTGGAAGCCTGGAACGGCAAGGAAGTCATAATCCCCGCAGTTATGCCTTGCAGAAAATGTGACCTTTGCAAAACAGGACGCGGAAACAGATGTCTTTCCCAGAAAATGCCGGGGAACAGCATGGGGATTTACGGCGGTTTTTCAAGCCATATCCCGGTACCGGCCATTGATCTTTGCGAAGTGAAAAATCGTGGGAAGATTCCCTTAGAAAAACTGGCAGTGGTTGCAGACGCCGCCACAACCCCTTTCCAGGCAGCTAAACGTGCGGATGTCCAGGTGGGCGATAATACCATTGTCATTGGCGTCGGCGGGGTCGGTCAGTACATGGTTCAGACGTTAAAAGCCCTGGGCGCAGCAAATGTTGTTGCCATTGATATCAACCAGGAGCGCTTGGATACCATGTTAAAGAACGGGGCTGATTTTGCTGTAAACTCAATGGGCAAAACTCCCAAAGAGATTTCGGGAGAACTCAAAGGATACAGAAAAGAAAACGGATTGGCTTCAACCGGATGGAAAATTTTTGAAGTATCCGGAACCAAGCCCGGTCAGGAATTAGGATTGGCCCTATTAAGCTTTACCGGTAAAATGATTGTTGTAGGGTTTGGTCCTCACAAAGTGGAATACTCCATATCCAGACTCATGGCGTTTGATGCCGAACTTATCGGCACCTGGGGATGTCTGCCGGAATACTATCCATCTGTGTTGAGCATGATCACAAGCAAAAAAATCAATTTTGAGGAATTTGTCCAGACAAGGCCCATGAGCACCATTCAGGAAAGCTTTGACGAGGCCCACAAACAGTCACCGGATCAAAGGATCGTATTGATACCTGATTTTTAATCATAATATATAAGGATGTAAAAAATGAAATTAGAAGGAAAAAAAGCCATTGTAACCGGTGGAAGCCGGGGAATCGGAAGGGCCATTGCCCTGTTGTATGCAAAAGAAGGGGCAGATGTTCTGGTTAATTATCATTCCAATGATACTGCAGCCAAAGAAACAGTCGCGGAAATTGAAAAATTGGGAAGAAAAGGAGTTGCCGTGGCCGCAGACGTGGCCTCCTATGAAAGTGCCCAGAACATGGTGGACGAATGTGTTAAGCAATTGGGCGGAGTGGATATTCTTGTGAATAACGCCGGGGTTTCCAAACCTTCCATGCTTTTGAAAATGAAAGAAGAAGACTGGGATGCCATCATTGGTATTCATTTAAAGGCCGCTTTTAACACCACCCAGGCCGCCGGCCGTTACATGAAAGAAAAAAAATACGGCAAGGTTATCAACGTGATTTCAACTGCCGGTATTTTCGGCACCATCGGTCAGATTAACTATGCATCTGCAAAAGCCGG
>JAAEMC010001081.1 GCA_024225895.1 Desulfobacteraceae bacterium
TCATTAGTTTTTCAAAAACGCTATCACGGGAATTGGCTTCAGACAATATTTTAGTTAATTGCGTATCTCCCGGATTAATTGATTCCCCACAAAACGATCAATACTTTTCCCCAATGGAAAAAGATGAGGCCCTCATTAAAATCCCGCTTCACAGATTCGGCGATTCAAAGGAGTTTGCAGATGCAGTTGTGTTTTTGTGCTCGGAACGAGCAAGCTATATTACAGGCGTGAATTTGCTTGTAGATGGCGGGGCGAGCCATAGCCTTTGACCCAAATCCACCATCAAATTCCATAACATGTGACAACAACAAAGTAAGCGCAAATTAAACCCCATCTTCAAAATCTTGTAATCCTGAAATAATATGCCTTCAAAAAGGAGGCATTAAAATGTATTGTATTTCTTTAAAAATTAATTGAGTTCGCTTTTAAGGTTTCTATTCATTTGAAAAAGGTTAAAAATGAATTTTGAAAGACTCAGAATACTCCTGATAATGGCATTTATGGCTGTTTCGCTGGTGCCCTTAGCTTCCCTGGGATACAAAGCGATCTCCCAGGGAGAAACCCTGATCAAAGAACAAGCATCATCCTACTTAGGGGGGTTGGCCGCTAGGAATGCTGAAGCAATAAAAGGGTTCATGACAGAAAGAGCAAATGACCTGAACACTCTTTCCAATATCATTTGTATTTTTGGTTTCAATTCCACAATGCTAAAAACACATTTTGAACAAATGAAGGCACAATACACACCATATCTTGGTTTTTTTGTACTGGATAAATCTGGGAAGTCTGTTTTCTCTACCCTTGATGTTTCAATTGATACGGCACAGTTACATACCATCAACGAATTAACAAATTCATGGATGGGTACACATGTTAAAGAAATATTTATGTTTACCAATGGTCCAGAACAAATTCCAACACTTCTGATTTGCACATCCATATTAGCCGGATCAAAAAAAAGTTGCCTACATTTATGTGCCTTGGTTGATTTTAGACTTGTGGGCAAACTACTTAGAAAAAGTAATATAAAAGTTACTGGAGAAGTATATCTGGTAAATAAAAAGGGGAGTTTTTTGTCTGCATCACGATTTGGAGCAAAAACTCTCAAGGACAAGATCTCTATGAGTTCCATAACTGGAAAGAAACATGGACTTTATGAAACAATTGATTATAGAGGAGAGCGCGTATTGCAAGCATATCAAAAAGTTGATGTTTTCCCATGGTATGTTATAGCAGATCAGGATATGGCTGAAATTTTGAATCGTATCAAAGCCCTGGGAAGGGAGGCTATAGTTTATGGCATGCTGACAGCAATGGGTGTTTTTGGACTTGCCCTATTTATTTCAACGATAATAGTAAATATTTTGAAAGCCAAATACCAGTACGAAAAAGAACTTGAATTTCAAGTCATTCAAAAGGAAAAACTCGCATCTCTTGGCCTTCTGACCTCAGGGATCGCCCATGAATTAAATACCCCCCTTGCCAATGCCTTGCTCTATACACAGATTGCTAAAGAGGAGCTTGATGAATCCGAAATCGAAAATGAGACAATCCAGCAAAGACTTTCCACAGTAGTTGATGAAGTCAAGCAGGGAAGTAAAATTATAAAAAATCTTCTTGATTTTTCCCGCCATACCCAAA
>JAAEMC010001082.1 GCA_024225895.1 Desulfobacteraceae bacterium
GCTCTGTTGCCATTGACGGTATCAGCCTGACCATCAACCGGTGCTCTGATAGTGACTTTGAGGTCAGCATCATCCCGCATACTGCAAAAATTACCACCATTGGCATTAAAAAAACCGGTGATCTAATCAATATTGAGACGGATATGATCGGCAAGTATGTCAAAAAAATATTATTGGGCCGCTCCAGCATTAATGATGCTTTTCAAAATAAAAAACAGGATATCAGCATGGGGCTGTTGGCAAAGAACGGATTTTTATAGAGGAACAAGGATTTTTAAAATATGTTACATTTAACAATTGAACAGGCCATTGAAGACATTAAAAACGGGAAAATGGTGATCCTCGTGGACGATGAGGACAGAGAAAATGAAGGGGATCTCACCATGGCAGCCGAAGCTGCTACACCGGAGGCCATCAATTTCATGGCAAAATACGGCCGGGGGTTGATCTGTCTTTCCCTGGATTCTGAGATTGTGGATAGACTGGATTTGCCCTTAATGGTTGAAAACAATACCTCCCAGTATGAGACTGGATTTACGGTTTCCATTGAAGCCAAAAAAGGGGTGACCACCGGGATTTCAGCCGCAGACAGGGCCACTACCATCCAGACGGCCATTGCGGATAATACCACACCTGCAGACATTGCCAAACCAGGACACATCTTTCCATTGCGGGCCAGAGACGGCGGTGTCATGGTTCGGGTGGGCCAGACAGAAGGCTCTGTTGACCTTGCCCGCCTGGCCGGTCTGAAACCTGCCGGTGTTATTTGCGAGATTATGGATGATGATGGAACTATGGCAAGGATGCCTTCTTTGGAAAAATTTGCTGAAAAACACAATATTGGTATTTGTACCGTAGCAGATCTGGTAAACTACAGGCTCAAAACAGAATCCTTTGTTAAAAGAGCTGCCCAGACAATTATTCCCACAAAAACAGGCGGGGAATTCACTATTATTGCCTATGAAAATTTTTTGGACAGCCTGACCCACATTGCCTTGGTTAAGGGAAAGATTGATCCGGAAAAATCCACGTTGGTCCGGGTTCATTCCGAATGTATGACCGGCGATATCTTTTCATCATTAAGGTGTGACTGTCAGGATCAGCTTCACCAGGCCATGACCATGATGGAGGAAGAGGGCAGTGGTGTGCTGTTGTACCTGAGACAGGAAGGCCGCGGTATCGGCTTGGTTAACAAACTCAAAGCTTATGAATATCAACGCCAGGGGTTGGATACGGTTGAGGCCAATGAAAAACTTGGGTTTGATGCAGATATGCGTGACTACGGTGTCGGAGCCCAGATGCTGGTAGATCTGGGTGTGAAAAAGATGAAGTTGTTGACCAATAATCCTAAAAAAATGGTTGGCCTCCAAGGATATGGTTTAAGCGTTACCGAACAGATCCCCATCGAAGTTAAACCTAATCCCCACAACAAGGGATATTTGAAATGCAAACAGGCCAAGATGGGTCATACACTCAACATGTTTTAAATAAAGATTAAAATAAGGATAAAGACATGCCACAGATTATTGAAGCAGGTTTACAGGCCCAGGGAAAAAAATTCGGGATCATTGCCTCAAGATTTAATGATTTTATTACAGGCAAACTTGTGGAAGGGGCTTTAGATGCACTGACCAGAAGCGGGGCCAAGGATAATGATATTGCCATCCTTAAAGTACCGGGAGCTTTTGAAATCCCTTTGGCCGCCCAGAAAATGGCTGCAATTAAAAAATATGATGCAATCATTTGTATAGGAGCCGTAATCCGGGGGGCAACCAGTCATTATGATTATGTGTGTAACGAAGTATCCAAGGGAATAGCTTCTGTCAGTCTTGAATTCGGCGTTCCTGTCATGTTCGGTATTTTAACCACGGAAACCATTGAACAGGCCATTGAAAGATCCGGGACTAAAGCCGGAAACAAAGGCTTTGATGTTGCTCTGGCTGCTATTGAGATGGCCAATCTTTCAGACACTCTGAAAAAGGCAGAATAGATGATGGGTGATAGGAGAACGGCAAGGGAACTTGCTTTGCAGGCCCTTTTTTATTGCGATATGGAAGGTGTCGACCCTGCCGGACGTCTTCAACTGTTTTGTGACAATTATAAAGACCTGATTACCGGATCAGTTGAACCTTTTTTTTTAGACCTAGTAAACGGTGTCATCAAATTCAGCGAACAGGTAAATAATATTATAAGTCAGTCTTCAAAGAACTGGAAGGTTTCCAGAATGCCTGTTGTAGATCGGAATATTATGCGCATTGCAGTATATGAATTGCTGCACAGGTCGGATATCCCCCATTCGGTTACTATAAATGAAGCGGTTGA
>JAAEMC010001083.1 GCA_024225895.1 Desulfobacteraceae bacterium
ACAATAAACACATCCCCTTCGTTATAGTCTTCCAAGGGGATGGAGTTGACAATTTTTTTAACACCCAAGGCCATGGCACCAGCCTGTCCCGGTGTGCAGAATGTTCCCTGAACAAGTTCCTGTCCCCGGCTGTCTGTAAACATGCAGGTATAATCGTGGGCATCTCTTAAAAGAGATGAAAAAGCGGTTCTGATAACAGAGGCATCTGCCTCATCCACGATGGAAACCAGACGTTTCCAATAGATTTCCAGTGTGATCGGGTCGAATTTATTTGTTTTTTGTTTCATTATTTGTCCTCCCCGGCTGCGCCTGATTCATTTTTGGGGTTTATCTTGATCCAGATAAATCCGAATTCATCAACCCGGGCGTTGGTATCTTCTCCAATAACGATTGTGGATTCCCGTTCTTCGATAATGGCAGGACCGCTAAATTTGGCATTGGCAAATAATTTAGACCGGTCATAAACCGTAAAAGGGATATAGTCTTTTTTAATCACCGAGAAAGCTTTTCGTTGTCCCTTGATACAGGTTTGAATATCTGTGTTGTCGTTTTTCAGTTTTGAGATGGAGAAGGGTTTTTTAGGAAGGCTTGCCCTTATTTTAAAGGTGACAAATTCGATGGGCGATCCTTCGGACGTCCTGCCGTACAGCCTTTCATATTCTTCATGGAACATGGATTTAATTTTTTCTTTTGAAAATTCATTAAAATCCTGGTTTGAAACCGCAAGATCAATTTCAGCACCCTGGCCGACAAATCTCATTAAAAGCGTTCTTTGAAAGATTATTTCTTCACCTTTCTGGTCGCCTTCAAGTGTTTTTGCGCTTTCTGATTCAAGATCATTGAAAAGCGTCTCAATCGCATTGAAATCAGCTTCTTCAATCACCACCCTGTGGCTTCTGGACATGTCAAATGCCACAGGAGCGGTAAAGAATCCAAGGGCAGATCCCACACCGGCAAGCGGGGGTACAAGAATGGCAGGGGCACCGATCTTTTTTGCCAGTCCGTAAGTATGAACAGGGCCGGCGCCGCCAAAGGCGGAGATGGTGATCAGGTTGGGATTTCCCCCTTTTTCTGCAATGTGGGTTTTGGCCGCAGATGCCATTGTCTCATTGATCAGGTCATGGATGCCGAATGCTGCCTCAACCATAGTTGTGCCTAAAGGTTTGGCAATTTTTTCTTCAATGGCTTTTTTGGACAATTCAATATCCAGTTCCATTGTGCCGCCGAGGAAAAAATCAGGGTCGAGATACCCCAATACCAAATCAGCGTCTGTCACGGTGGGGTTGTCCCCTCCCTGCTTGTAACATGCAGGGCCTGGATCGGCACCTGCGCTTTCAGGACCGACCTGCAACAGGCCGAGATTACTAATTTTGGCTATACTTCCACCGCCTGCACCGATTTCCATGAGATCAACAACCGGAACCTGGATAGGCAGACCGCTGCCTTTTTTAAACCGCTGGACCCGGCCGACTTCAAAGGTTGATACAAGACCTGCATGGCCGTCCTGAATCAAACAGGATTTAGCAGTGGTGCCGCCCATGTCAAAGCAGAACATGTCTTTAATATCAAACATTTTTCCATAATGCTGGGAAGCGATCACGGCTGCAGTAGGACCGGACTCAATGATCCTTACAGGAAACTGTTTGGCTGTATCAACCGAAGTGATGCCGCCGGACGAGAGCATGATGAAAAGTTTTCCATCAAATCCGATAGCGCCAAGGCGATCCACCAGTTTGTTTAAATACCAGTAAGTGATGGGTTTCACATAGGCATTAACGGCTGTGGTGCGGGTCCTTTCATATTCCTTGATTTCCGGAAGGACCTCAAAGGAAGCAGATAAAAATATTCCAGGTGCTTGTTTTTCCAATAAGTCTTTTATCTTTTTTTCGTTCACCGGGTTTTCATAGGAATTGATAAAACAGACAGCAATGGACTCTATACCCTCTTTTTTAAATTGATCAAGAACGGCCAATACTTCTTTTTCATCAACATCTTTTAAGATTTGCCCGTCAAATCTCATTCGTTCATCGATTTCAGTCCGGTCGGCTCTGGGGACGATGGGTTCGGGGTATTCGCTGAAAATATCATAGGCATCGTACCGCTTCTCCCGTCCCAGCTCCAAAATATCCCTGAATCCTTTTGTGGTAATCAGGCCGGTTTTTGCACCCTTTCTTTCAATAATGGCATTGATGACCAGTGTTGTTCCGTGGATGATTTCATCAACATTATCCATAAATCCGGGCAGTCTTTCACCAATCTCTCTTACTCCCTGTTCAATCGCATCTGAAGGATCAGATGGCGTGGTCAGACATTTATTGGTATAAAATTCGCCGGTGTTGTTGTCGACTAGTACAAAATCCGTAAATGTACCGCCAATATCACATCCAAGGCGGTAGGTCGTTTGTTTACCCAATTAGACACCTCCATATTTGATGTCGTTTTGTTTTTAAAGAAGATTTATTAAAATAATTCCGGTTCTTTCCATTCACCGAAAGCCTCGCGGAAGACACTGGCCATCTCACCCACAGTGGCATAAGCATGGCAGCATTTTACAAGGTGCGGCATGACATTGTCCCCTTCTGTGGCAGCTTTTTCCAGAGCTTTGAGGGTGGCGGATACATCTTTGTCATTTCTTTCGCGGCGCAGCTTTTTTAAGGAGGCTACCTGTTTTTTTGCCCATTCTTCATTATAGCCATGCAGCTCCACATCCTTCTGGTCTTCATCGGTTTCACTGGCATGCTTGTTCTGGCCGACCTTGATATATTCCTTGGACTGCAGCCCTTTTTCAAACTCATAGGCCTGGCGTGAGACTTCCCTTTGAATAAATCCTGTGGAAACCGCCTTGACCATGCCGCCCATCTCTTGGACGCGTCTCATTTCAGTCTGGATTTTTTCTTCCATTTCCAGGGTCAGGGTTTCTATAAAATAGGAGCCTGCCAAAGGATCTACCGTATCACGCAAGCCCACTTCGTCCATGATGATTTCAAGGGTCCGTAAAGAGAGTAGGGCAGAGCGCGGGGTGGGGATGGTAAAGGCTTCATCAAAGGAGCAAAGAGCCGTGGTCTGGGCGCCGGACAATGCAGCACCCAGGGCATAAAAGGCACCGCGCATAATATTGTTTTCCGGTTGTTCTTTGGTCAGGCCGCTGCCGCCGCCGCCAAAAAGGCCCCTTAAAAAGAGTTTTTTCTTATCTGTTACCCCATATTCTTCTTTGAGCATCTTGGCCCAGAGTTTTCGGGCTGCCCTGAATTTTGCGATTTGTTCCCAAAGATTACCGTATACATTGAAATTAAAGGAGAAACGCCCTACAAATTCTTCGGGTTTCATGCCCCTTGCCACCACATTGTCAATATAAGCTTTGGCAATTTCAAAGGCAAAGGCGATTTCCTGGGCCGGGGTGGCCCCGGATTCACGGAGATGATACCCGCAAAGGCTTACCGGATTGGATCTTGGAAGCTCTTTGACCGCATATTCGATTGAGTCTCCCACCAGGCGTACCCCGTGTTCCACAGGGAAGATCCAAGCGCCCCTGCCGATCATTTCTTTTAAAATGTCATTCTGGGGGGTGGTGGAAATCTGGGTCTTTTTATATCCGAATTTTTCTGCAACCGCCTGATACATGGCCATCATAATGGTGGCCACGGCATTGATGGTCAAACCCGATCCAATTCGGTCCAATGGAATGTCCTTGAAGGCAATTTCAAAATCCCTCAAAGAATCAATGGCCATTCCCACCCGTCCGACTTCGCCGAATGACATGGGATCATCCGAATCATAGCCCATCTGGGTTGGCAGATCAAAGGCCACGTTCAGGCCGTTCTGCCCATTGGCGATCATCAGCTTAAACCGTTCATTGGTCTCCTGGGGGGTGCCAAAACCTGTGTATTGACGTGTAGTCCAAGCACGGCTTCTATAACCTTTGGGATGCAGGCTTCGGGTAAAAGGATATTCGCCCGGGTCTCCCAAATCTTTTTCATAAGAGAAACCGGCTTTATCAAGGTCTTCGGGTCCATAGGACGGTTTGACTTTTATGCCGGATTGGTAGATGACCTCTTCCACCGCATCTTTTTCATTTTTTATATATTTTGCAACGCCCATAATTTACCTCTATTTAGAAAACGTCTAAATAATTTAGATACGTCTATCTGTTTTGAATAATACCATTCATGCCATTGACAATGTCCTCAAACGAGGTGCCCCCCGGGAAGACAGCCGACACTCCCATGTCCTTGAGTTTGGGGATGTCCTGGTGGGGAATGACCCCTCCAACCGTCAGCAATGTCTCTGAAAGCCCTTCTTCTTTCATCATTCCCAACAACTTTTGGGAAATGGGCAGATGGGCACCGGACATAATAGAAAGACCGATAACATCCACAGCTTCCTGGGAAGCGGCTTTAATGATTTGTGGCAGCGTCTGGTGAAGGCCTGTGTAAATGACCTCCATGCCGGCGTCCCGCAAAGCAAGGGCCACTATTTTTGCACCTTTGTCATGTCCGTCAAGACCGGGCTTGGCAATAAGTACCCGTATCCGATTTGAATGTTCCATGCTCTTAAGTTCCTTTATCTTTATTTTTTATGCAAAATGATCCTGCTAAAGGTTAATAATTTTTTGGGTGAGTTTTTCAGCTGCCTGATAAGGGTTTTCCTCCCTGGACTGGATTTTTTTAAGGGCATTTTTAAACGCTTTTGTATCTTCAATGGCATTCATCACTTTATCCATCGTGACATCCCTTAAAATCGAAGTAAAATAGCGGTGTGCCATCTCTTTTTTTCTGGGTTCCATTTCCCCTGTTTTTTCCATATGTTCAAAAT
>JAAEMC010001084.1 GCA_024225895.1 Desulfobacteraceae bacterium
GTATATTTGTGTAGTTTTTTTCTCTAATTTTAATGGAAACGGCCTTTCCTGAAAATGAAAACAATCTGGTAGGATGGTTTGGGCTAACACCTGATTATGTGTGGAATAATTAGCAATATACTGTTGGTGAATAATGGTGCTCTGACACTGGATTTAAGAAGGATGAAAGGAAAATGAAATGAGTAACAATTCTTTGCCTTTAACGACGAATGAGCTGAACATTAAAAATCCAAAACGCCTATATGGTTTCATCCGATTGATCACGGGTCTTGGCTTGGTCTTAGTCTTATATTTACGGGGGCCCTATCTTTATAAAGCCATTTCTCCATTCTTTAATTCGATGGGGAACAATATTGGAGATGCTTTATTAAAATCAGGTGCCAAGGAATGGCTTCTTTTGATTTCGTGCTATTTTGCAATTATTCTTGCTTTTAAGACCCTTTTCGCCATATTCGAGGGCTTGAAAAATATATTTACTTTTTTCGTTCCTGCCGGCGTGCCACATGCGATTGTCCATCCAAGTTCTGTAGGTCGATTGGCAGGACAAACAATTCCACAGGCAACAAAAGAGTCGATACAGGTTATTAAGGAATTTTTTATAGACCGTCTCATTCCTTTTGATAAACCGTCTGGATTTTTACAAAACGCCATCGCTGTTCTTTCAAAAAAGCTGAGATATACTGTTTTTGCTCAACGCATTTTAGCGGAGAAAGTGGTTAGATCCATAAGATTTTGGGTTATAACAACGGCAATATTTATAGCTCCAATATTCATTCCTGAAGATATCATTCGCCAGATCCATCCATCTTTGGTCTATTGGCCAATACCGATCTTCTTAATTGGGGTTGTAACCTTTGCCACCATCATTCGTTTGCTGGCTTTATATTCGGCCATACCTAAAAAACCAGGTGTCGTTGTATATGAAAACCGTGAACAAAACACACGGACTGGAAATCCTATTAATTTTTATAACCATATCCACAATGGTTTTGAGCAGATACGAACAGACGATTTCTCCAACAGGAAAATAATTGATTCCAGTCCTGAATTGGGGCGGACTCAGAAAGGGGAAACAGGTGATTATCGAGCAGAAATAATCATTGAAACTCAACCCACACATTTAGGGAAAGGATTCCCCGTAAACGCCATTATTCTTGATATTGGAGGAGGGGCGCTACAATGTTTAGGATATTCGTCGCTACTTTATCTGAATCAGTTTACAGGCAAAGGATTTCTTTCTATCTGTTTATATCTATTCAGCGCTTTTGTAGCCCTAAATATTAGCAATCAGTTTGTTAAGCTCGGGTATTATTTTCATAATACATTTCAATTCTCCAGTGATTTGTTTTGGGTTTCGTTAAAAGGATCTTTCTCTGCCAGTAAAATCGGAGTGGGAGATGGCCGTGGTGGCCAGTTTTATTCTGAAAGAGCCTCCATGCAAAGTGATTCATACTTGCATGTTTTTGGAAGCAGAATCATTACAGAGTGTTCTCCTCTTGAAGGCCCACGAGTAATCATCAACTCGGTTTCATCCCAAAATTTTGATGACCATATTAATCACATTCGAAATGCAATACGCAACTATACTGATAGTGGGAGTGATATAGCAAATATTAATTTAGCCAATAAAAATGTGCAGGAAATCGTTTTTGCAAATGCAAAGGTTGAACAACTTCAACATCAAGCAAGAGAAGGGGTGGCAATAGAAGACAAGACCGATCTTAAAGTGATTGATAGTTCTGAGGTCCAGGAAAAACTTGAGGATAAAGCAGATGCAAAGGTTTGTCCGGATTGTGCTGAAGAAGTTCGAAAGGCAGCAAGGAAATGCCGCTATTGTGGTTATATGTTTGAGGAGGGTGCCATGCGACCTGAATAGTGGTTGATAAGGTCAACCATTAATTTTCAGTGAGATGGCTCACAATTATTAACCAGACTGGGAATTTGAATTCAACAGATTATTATGAAAGGGCTCAACATTTAATCGGAAAATGATTATTTCAATTGATTTTTTATTAGAAGATATCTCAAGTCTTCCCCACATACGTGGGGGTATTTTGATCAATACAATGTTTTTATAGAGGAGGAGTTAATTATGTCTGGAATGCTTTCTGAAAAAAAAACGATAACTCGTATGTTAGTTATCTTGCTTGCAACATGCATGCTTTCGGTTGGATGCCTAACAACGAAAAAAGAGACCGGGGCTGTTGTAGGCACAGTACTGGGTGCCGCAGCGGGTATGCTAATCGGAGATGGCGCCGGAAGAGCAGTTGCTGTGGGTGTTGGCGCTATCTTAGGTGGTGTTATTGGCAATCAAATTGGAAAATATCTCGATGAACAGGATAGATTGGCTGTTGAAAAAGAGTCGGCAAAGGCACTGTCTCAGTCCAAAGACGGTGAAACGGTTACCTGGGAGAATCCTGAGACAAAAGCCGAAGCCGAAATAACTGTTCAAAAAACTGAAACCGTTAAAAGAAGTATTCCCATTGTCCGGCACAAAGAGGTTGCCAAACCAAAAGATCTCAAATTGATCGGAGAACCATATGAAATATTGACAAATGCCAATGTTAGATTTGGGCCGTCAATGGATTATGCCGTTGCCAAAGTGCTTAAAAAAGGCACTGTTGTTCTGGCGGTGGGGCAAGTCAAGAATAGAAACTGGATTTTAATAAACCAGGATCGATATGCCATTGGATATATTCATGCTTCACTCGTTGACAAAGAAGGATCCACGGACACGATAACAAAAGGCAAGCAGCCTGAAGAAGATAAACCGATTGCCTCCATGCGTCCCGCAGTAAACCTTGACGACCTCTCTAATGATATGGATTCCGCTCAGACTCTCCGCCCTGCAGTTGACTTGGATGGAATGGTCGCCACTTATCCTGAGAACGAAACAACAAAAGAATTTGTTGCAGAGGAAGTTGAAGTTGAAGCACCGGCGAGAACAATCACCATGAAGGTTTCTACGCCAAAAGGTGAGGAGGAAAAAACATTTGTTGCCAGTAAAAGTTCGGATGGCGCATGGGAGATCTTATAACCATGAATAAATATTTGCCAAAAGCTGTTATTGTTTGTCTATTTATAGTCAGTACATTGGTTCCTGCCTATGGTTCATCCTGGCACCGACTTGCCTATTCAAAAAAACTGGGGGCAGATGTTTTTGTATATCAAGCCGGTGACACTTGGTGTAAAAAGACCGTCAGTTCTAAGGTGAATCTCAATAAAACAAGTCCGTTATTGCAAGGTGGAATGGATTCTTTCCTCTCTAAGGTGGTTACACTTTTGCAAAAGGAATGCCCTTCTGCAAATTCAGCTAAATTTGAAATATTTGGTGAGGATGGCAAAACATTGATCTCTTCATATGCCTCATCTGCAAAAACCAAGTGGCTTGTTCAGAAAGTGGTGCCCGAGGCCAAATCACTTGACGACTTAGCTGAGAGTCCCAAGGAAACTGCCTCACCAACCCAGAAAAAGCCAAAAAAAGATAAGGCCGAATCCACTAAAGTAAAGCCGGTTGAGATCAAACCTGTTGAGGCTAAATCTGCCCAGCTCAAGCCTGTCGAGGCCACTTTTCTCAGCCTGCTACCCATTGTAATGCCTGATTCACAGACCGTTCTATCAAAACCAGAGGCATTGAATGACTATTTGGGCGTCAGATACTGTAAAAAATACCAGCAGATTAAAAACAATGAAATCAAACTGGCAAGGCTTGCGTCTGACTACAAATCAGAGGCCAGTGCTTTTTTTGATGCTGAACCGCCGGAATA
>JAAEMC010001085.1 GCA_024225895.1 Desulfobacteraceae bacterium
GCAGACCTGCGTGTCTGCCCGTCTTAAAACTATATAATCCTTGAAATAAGCGGTCTTTCCAATCACGTCTTTCCGGTTATCCGCCGGAACGTTTTACCTTAAAGCCCAACACTTTGAGTTCTTTTTCCAGGGCATCCCTGTGGTCTCCCTGGATTTCAATAATCCCCTTTTTTATGCTGCCCCCACTACCGCATTTTTTCTTAAGAGATTTTGCAAGTATTTTCAATTCTTCATTGCCCAGAAGAACACCTGTTATCAAGGTAACGCCTTTTCCTTTGCGCCCTTTTTTATCCCGCATCAGCCTGACTATGCCGTCGCCGGCAGGGATTGTCTCCTTTTTACGGCAGCGGCATTTTGATTTGGGTTTATTACACCTGGGACACATTCTGCCGAATTGTGTGGAATAAACCAGATCTTCTTCTTTGTTTTTTTCGTTCATAGCAGTTTCCTAAACTGATTTTAACTTTTGTGCAAGATTCCAACGGAAAACGCCAGCAAAAACTGCCCAAGATAATATAAAGGCAGTCCTGCAAGGCGGTTTAAAAATATCTGCTTAACAAACCTTTGCCGTGCCACAAAAACGTCTGAGAAATAAAAAGCAAGGGCACCGGAAAATACCATTATCCTGCCGGTTTTATCAAGCGCAGTATCTTGGAAAACAGATCCTGCACCCAGGACCATAACCGTAATAATAATAATATACCCCATCACCGGTATCAGCATTTCTCCAAGATGCGTCCGTAAGCGAATAAAAACGCCAACGCTGAAGGCCACGGCTGCGGAACTTATAAATATCGGCAATGATCTGAAATGAGACATGTGAATAAATGCCAGAATATAAAAAATGTGCCCTAATAAAAAAGAAACCAAGCCAAGTCGAAAGGCTTTTTTATCAGGAAAAATAAGCAGTACATCTCCGCCAAGGCAAAGAACCATGCCGATGACCAGATAATAATAATATCGGGAATCCGGGTGGCTCTGGATGGCTGCGGTGATGATAAACAGAAGAGACAAAGGGATTTTGGACAAAAGTTTTCCTTTCACGCTCTCATGTTTTTCAAAATACAGGAGAGCACCAAGAAGGAAAACGGCAAGTATCAGGATCAGTATATTTATCAATTGAAGCCTTTTTATTTTATTGCTTTGATACTTTGTTAAGACTTTGGATAGATGATAGAAGATGCCAGGTTGCTTTTCAAGGAGGAAAGTGAGGTTGACACAATACACTGTTCAAATTTGAATAGTTTATATTGACTTCTTCGATTTTTCCTTTACAATGGGATTGAATACTAAAAGAGGATAGATATGAATATCAGTAAGTTTCTCGTTTTGGGAACCTTGGATCACCAATCGCCAGCCAGTGGGTATGGCATTATCCGTGAGTTGGATAAAAAAATGATCAGTCGCTGGACCAATGTCAAAAAAGGCTCCATTTATCATGCCCTGAAAGCGTTGGCCAAGGTAGAACAAATTCGTGAAACCGAACGGATTAAACAAGGCCAGTTTCCCACAATGACACTGTATGAAATTACTGATGCGGGAAGACAAGAGTTTGACAAGTTACAGGCAGAGGCTTTTTTGGGCCTTTACCCATACTATTTTGGATTTAAACTGGCGTTAAAGTTTAATTCCCGGCGGACAATATCAGAAATTGCCGAATTTGGGGAAAAGGCCATTGAAGTTATTGATGCCCAGTTTGCCGGTATGGATGCTTATCTTAATTCATTAACCAAGTCCGATCTTAGGAGAAAAACAGACCCTCTTTTTATTGAGCATGACAAAATGCTTCTGCGGGCGGAGAAACAGTGGATACAAAAGGCAATTGAAAAGATGCAAAATGGTTAAACAATTACCAAGGCATCAATTTTTTTTAATAGTAGGTCAAATTTGACTATTTAATTTAAATTAGAAAAGAAAGGATTTATTATGTCAATTCGTCGCGTCGTAAAAACAATTTTGGTGGTAGTGATAGGGGCTATGACGATCTACATAGTAATGACGATTTTCAATTCAGTTTCAATGAACAATATGATAGTGGCCGAGGTTAGCCATCTCAAATCTACCACAACAATGGCAGGGAAAAAAAAGTTTGATGTTAAGGATCTTAAAGGCCTGCCAGAACCAGTTCAACGCTATTTTGAACATGTATTACCTCCGGGCCAGACATCCATCCCATGGATTTCCTATAATTCTTCAGGAAAATTCAAGCTACCTTTTTCAGACAAGTATTTCAGTGTGACTGCCTCTGAGTATTTGTTTGCAGAAAAGCCTGCTCTGATTTTTGATGCTTTCTTTAAGCATTGCCCGTTTTTTGGTTCATGGGTTCATGTCCGTGATAAATATGAAGCACAAAAGGGCAATATGTTTGCAAACCTTTATTCCGGTATTAACTTATTCCAAGTGGATGATGCCAAAGAGCTGGATCAGGACATGTTTCTTCGCTATATCGGACATCTGGTCCTAATTCCCACAGCCCTTTTACCCAACAATTATGTTCATTGGGAGCCAATTGATGAGAACCATGCAAAGCTGGTGGTTGCAGACGGTGCGAACAAAGGCTCGTCAATTGTTACTTTCAATGAAACAGGAGAGATTATTCAATGGGCAACAGACAATCGTTACGAAAAACAGGGTAAAAAATTTAGAAAGGTCAGCCATATTGGTTATCGAAGTAATTATCAACAGATTTCCGGTATTAAGGTGCCTTTGGATTTCAAGGTTGAGAAGGTTCTGCCGGATGGTACCAGAGAAGTGTTCTGGGAAGGGACAATTACTGATATCCGGTTTGCTGAATCCAACAACAGCTAAATATTCTTTGCAAGATATATTTTCAAGAAAGAAAAGTTGGGAAGCAATAAGCTCAATATTGCAAACATCGGTGCTATTTACCATCCATAGGGAGCTATCTTACATACCACACCCAAATACCGAAAGGGTTTATTTCACTTAACTGGGTCAACTGGGAGTTTGGCCCTTTTTACTTTTTTATTTGCATGGGTTTCGATATAGTTCTTTGAAATCGGATAATAAGGTATAATAGAAACTAAAAGTGACAATTTTTTTTTCACCCATTTCATCTATATAAAGAGGATGAATGGCAACAGCCTTTTCACAAGGGAGATAGGATGGAATTTAAAATACTTTACTGGTACTGGCTGGTATTTGGCATGGTGTTGTGTATGGCTGAACTCTTTATCCCGAGCTTCACCATTCTCTGGTTTGGTTTGGGTGGTATTGCCGTGGGAGGATTACTCTATTTATTTGAAGATATCTCTTTTAAGTGGCAGCTTTTAATATGGGCAATGGCATCCTGTGCCTTTACTTTCCTCTGGTTCAAATATTTTAAATTCCAGATGACGGACAAAACAAAGGCCGGTATTTCCCAAGAAGCTATTATGGGTGAAACCGGACAGGTCATCAAGGTGCCGGGAGAAAACAACCGCGGGATCGTACGGTTTAGCACTCCTTTGTTGGGCTCTGATGAATGGGCGTTTATTTGTGAAACTTCTGTCAATAGCGGGGACCGGGTTCATGTCAAGGATATTTCAGGCAATACCCTGGTTGTTGAAAAAAGAGAATCCAGTTAAAAATAAATAGATTCAAATTAAAGGGGGAAACCATGGAAGGAATTATTATTGTAGCTGTTTTTGTTGTGTTGGTGATTGTGACCATTTTTTTAGGCATACGCCTTGTACCGCAGGGCTCCAAATTCGTAATTCAACGACTTGGAAAATTTCACAAGACATTGGGCCCGGGTTTAAATATTATTTTCCCATATATCGATATGGTTGCCCATAAGGTTACCACAAAAGATATTGTTCTGGATATTCCTTCCCAGGAGGTTATCACCAGAGATAATGCCGTTATTATAGCCAATGCGGTTTCCTATATTAATATTATTTCTCCTGAAAAAGCTGTTTATGGCGTAGAAGATTATATTCTGGCTATTCGAAACCTGGTGCAGACTTCTCTTCGTTCCATAGTCGGTGAAATGGATCTGGATGATGCATTATCCTCAAGGGACCAGATTAAGGCAAGGCTTAAGGATGCCATATCTGATGATATTGCGGACTGGGGAATTACGCTTAAAACAGTCGAAATTCAGGATATTAACCCTTCAGATACCATGCAAAAGGCAATGGAAGAACAGGCTGCTGCAGAAAGGCAGAGAAGGGCGACTGTTACCCGTGCAGAAGGCGAAAAGAGTGCGGCTATTTTGGAAGCGGATGGACGGCTGGAAGCCTCGAGAAGGGATGCCGAGGCCAAAGTGGTTTTGGCTGAAGCCAGCCAGGCCGCGATTCAGAAAGTAAGCGGGGCCATACAAAATAATGAATTACCGGTTATGTATCTTTTGGGGGAAAAGTATATCGAGGCAGTTAAAAATATATCCACATCACAAAACTCAAAAGTGGTGGTCTTGCCGGCAGATATTCCTGCAGCCGTCCGGGGGATTATGAGTACATTAAATAAATAGTGAAGACCAGGATATTTAGCGAATCGAGTTTGTTTTAGTATCTGGCTGGGTATGCCGCTGTAATTATTTACCAAAACCGCCCTTCAACACAGCAGATGAGATAAGCTAAGATTCGTTACGAAAGGTGAAAAGTCATCAATTCTGCCAACCTTATGCCCATGATACTTGATTTTAAAAAACCATATAATAATCAGGCAAAATCGTCTGATTTTTAATAATACTTATTCTTAATAATGGTACAATTTATAAAAAATATCGGGGTTAATGCTTTTCCCTGGCTGCTGTATGTGGTATTTTAATTAAAAATCCATTAACCAATTAAAATTAATTTTTTA
>JAAEMC010001086.1 GCA_024225895.1 Desulfobacteraceae bacterium
ATATATTTGATTTATTTTTACTAAATCTTTGTTGCATACTTTTTTTAGAAGATCCTCATTGCAGGAGCCAAGCGGTTTTGAATTCGACCCGGCAAATACAAACCAAACGGATCAAGGGTTATGATCTTGCCCGCGGTATTGCTTTATCTTCCCATCTGACAGGCAGGCATTTTACATTTTTACATAAAAAAAGGGCCTATGGAAATACTGATACGAAAAGTCTCAGGATAAAACCGGGTTATCATTTTTTAAGGAGCACATCATGGAACACCTCATAATATATCTTTTAGGCGTTGTCATTATGGCACTGATTATGATGATCGGGTAGATACCATGTCATCCCTTGGTCCAGAGAAGGGCTTTGCGCTTTTCAGGAATTTTCTTTTGCAAATCAACCAACTTCCCAAAGGTCAGGATATTTGCCATGCAATGTTTGACACAGGCAGGCTCCAGCCCCTTTTTGACGCGGCCCGCACAAAAGACACAGGCCTGTGTGAAATTAGGGATAAAGGTAATATAAAGCCGGTCATTGGGAAGGGTGTGGATAAATTCTTTGACTTCCACCCCGCCCACCTTGCCGGCAGGTCTTTTATATTCCTGCTTGCAGGCCACTTCACATGTCCTGCAGCCGGTACAGTATTCATAATCAATGAGCATCGCAAATTCAGACATGATCTTTATCCTTTCGCCTTGTAAATCTTGCAAAGCATGCTTTTTATGGGAGCCCCCAACCCTGCTTTACCTTCATAACCCATGGGAATGAGCTGGTTCACATTCACATCCCATACTCCAAAAAGGCTGGGTTCCGCCCCCTCTTTTTCCGGGAACCACCATCCATGCTCTGCCATGACAATATCCGGATGAATAACAGGAGTTACCAGGGCTTTAACCGTAATCTTTCCCAGCCAGTTTTCCACACAAACTTTCTCCCCGTCGGCAACACCGTATTTTTGGGCCGTATCAGGATGGATTTCCAGAACCGGGTCTCTTTGCTGTTCTCTGAGCCAGGGAATCTGTCGGTGTTCAGAATGAAAAAAAGGGCCCATTCTGCGTCCAGTGCACAAAATCAATGGATAATCTTTAAAAAGATCCGGTGTGCTCACGGGGCTGAAAGGGGGTTCTTCATGGTAGGGTAAAGGATCAAGTTCCCATTTTTCAAGCCATGAGGAAAAAAGCTCGATTTTCCCTGACGGCGTTCGAAAGCCTTGTTTTTTATCTTCCCGCAGCAAACCTTTCTCATATCTAAAATAGGGTTTGCTGGGATGACCTTTAGGAGGGATCATCCAGGTATTGTCGCAAAGCTCCTTGTAGGTTATGTCCGCGGATTTTAAAATACTGTCAAAAAGTTCGGGAACACTGTCATAGGGAAAATCATCCATGAAACGCTTGCACAATTCCAGGTTAATCTCAATATCGGATTTGCAGTCTTCAACCTCCACCACTTTTTTTATGGCCTGCAATGGCACCCACCAGGCCTTTAGCGAATCTTTTTCCAGAAAGGTGGCAGCAGGCAGCACCACATCGCAAAGCATGGCCGTAGGCGTCATAAACAGATCCACGCAAACAGTGAAATCAAGCTGTTTAATAGCCTTATGCCATTTTTGGGGTTCCATGCCGGTGCAGGCAATAGGATTGGCAGTCTGTATCCACATGCCCCGGATTTTGTACGGATCCTGGGAAAAAATCTGTTCCAATACCTTATCAGGCTGGGCCCATGCCCTGAAATCCTTGATAGCGCCATAATCATGCATGCCGATCCGTTTGTCAGCCACTTCAGGCGGCAGGCTTAAAAGGGCACCGCCGGTGTGGTAGGGGTAGGTGACCACATCATAGGCATACCGGGCAATGGCGTTGCCCCCCGGGTTGTCCAGATTCCCGGTAAGGCACCAGAGGTGGTTAATGGCCTGGGATGTGGGAACAGTTGACGGGATAGTATCAATGGGAAGTCCCCAATGAAGGGCTGACGGCTTGCTTTTGGCGTACATGCGCGCGGCTTGAACAATTTTATCTTCCGGAACCCATGTGATTTTGGAGACATGTTCCGGAGTATATTGTTCAGCGTTTTCTTTGTATAAGGTCCAGACTGTTTTTACTTTTGCCTTTGAACCATCTTTTAAGACAATGTCAAATTCACCTTCCATGGATGGCTTAATATCCCCGGTTTGATATGCCTGCTGTTTTGTATCCCAGGTTACAAAGCTTTTTGAAACAGGGTCATGGACCATGCAATTCTCGTCAGCCCCCTCGGCATTGACATCTGTTTCTTTGAGCAAAACCGGCTTTTGCCCATCCACTCTTACCAGAAAAGGGGCATTGGTCCATTTTTCAATAAATTGCGTGTTGACCAGATTTTCTTTGATCATCACATGGATAAATCCCAGGGCCAGGGCAGCATCTGTACCAGGCCTGAGCTGAAGCCACAATTTTGCCCGGGAAGCAATCCAGGTGCACCTGGGATCAATGACCAGAAACTGGGTTCCTTTTTTCATCAGATCCACATACCAGTGGCCGAAAAAACCATCCGGGCAGGTGGCAGGAAGGTTCTGGCCCCAGATGGTAGCCATTTCAGGGATCTCATATTCAGGATCCTCATACCGTTTTTCATGCCACTGGGAAGCATCCACCACGGCAAAATCCCCCTGGGTGATGGACATCATCATCAAACGCGGCGTATAGCAGGAGATGCCGGAAAGCCCGAACATCCAGTTGGGACTTCCATAGGCATATGCCAGCATGGAAATCCAGCCGCCGATATCCCGGCCGGTTCCCTGGTGAAAAATAACGGATTCCGGGCCGGACTCCTCCCGGATCTTTTTCATTTGGGTTTCGATCAGATCAAAGGCTTCATCCCAGGATATTTGTTCAAATTTGCCTTCTCCCCTTTTTCCGACCCGCTTTAAGGGCTTGGTTAAGCGATCTTTGTGGTACATATACTGGGTCATGGAAAGGCATCGCGAGCACAACCGTCCCTGGTTCCAGGGATGATCCGGATCACCTTCCACCTTAATGACTTTTTCATCCTTTACATGGACCAGAATACCGCAGCCGCCGTGGCATCCCGGGCCCGGCGACCAGGTTGTGGTCTTTATGATTTTAACCCCGTCATCTTTCATTATATTCTCCTTGGCTGATTCGGCAGACACCTTTTGACCCTGAAATATCTTTCTATAAGGTTGCCCCAGCCTTTTGAGAGATAAGTTCAGCTATTGCGGCTGTTTTTTCTCCCCATGTTTCAAATTTATCTTCCAAAAAAGTGCCAACCAGCACAATGGCTGCCGTAATTTCATTATTATTATCAAAGACAGCGGAACTGACGGCCCTGATACCCGGTGCCAACTCTTGGTTATCTATGGCATACCCTTTTTTTCGACACATCTTTAGTTCCTGCGCCAATTTTTTCTCATCCAACGCTTTCCTATCCCCATGGAAAAAGAGCTGGCCGGAATCTATGATCCGCTGTTGCTCCTTCTCATCCAGAAATGCAAATATGGCTTTGCCATGGGCTCCGTGGGTAATATGCAAAGACTGGTATTGCCTGACTGTAACCGACAGCATCTCATTGCCGTCATATTTTCCGGCAATATAAAACTGGTCATTGCAGATGATGCCCAGCAACACGCTTGTCCGGGTTTCATCTGCAAGAATTTGGAGGTGGTCCTTTGCAATGGCAGTGATATCAAATTTTTCTTTTGCCTTCCTGGCCAAAGGCATGAGAGCAGGACCCAGGGAATAGGTTTTGGTTTTGCTGTCCTTTGTTATCAAGTCATATTGGGCCAATGCATTTAAGATGGAGTATCCCTTGCTTTTGTGTATTCCTATCTCTTTGCAGATACTTGTCAGGCCGTAATCATTGCCCTTGTTTTTTCCAAGGCACAAAAGCAGGCGGGCTGCCTGTTCCACTGCCGG
>JAAEMC010001087.1 GCA_024225895.1 Desulfobacteraceae bacterium
AAAATCAGGCTAATTGCGGTAAAAATACGTTTTATCATCAGGGAAGCCTCATAGTTCAAGTTCTTTTAATATCTCATCGATATCCTTTAACCCGGCATTTTCATATATGGCTGTAATCCGTCCCTTTTCATCGGCTACAACCATCAGGGAGGTATCAAATTTCCAGGGGGATGAAGAGACAAGCTTGACCCCGAACAATTTTGCAAGTTTACCATCCCCGGCCCCATGCAAATGTCCCTTTTTTTTAACCACGGCTTCGGCCTCTTTGCCGCACTCCAGATCCAGGCACGGCAGTCCCATTTGATCATCTATAAAATGGATGAAAAATTTTCCAGCCGGAAAATCAGGGCGGATCTCTTTTCCTGTTCTCGATGTGGCAGTAAAGCCCGGAACGGGCTCTCCGCTCTTCAATGACCTGAATTCATCGTGGCGGCTGATGTTTTTGCAGCCCAATAGTAATAAACAGACGAGAATAACGGCCCCAGTTTTTTTTGATTCCATGCGTTTTCCTTCACGTTTTTTATCTTGGGAAGCGGAATACAGGTTATGCCGCCGGTTTTATTCAAATCACCCAGACAGACCACACCGGGGCCGGGCCAGGCCGTCTGGCTCTTGTCCATAGGATTAAACACAACATGCTTTGGCAGGTCTGAGCGTAGCAACTGCAATGGCTTATTGCTTTCAGGAATCCATGAATACAGCCGCCATTTTGAATTTTCAAATGACACCCCTTCACAGGGGAATACCTGATTTTGCTGATTAATCTTATCCAGATCACAGGGCGTGGTCAAATATATTTCCCTTAAGTTAACAAAAAAATGAACATTTATTCCCCCGCCATATAAGTTG
>JAAEMC010001088.1 GCA_024225895.1 Desulfobacteraceae bacterium
CGCCATTGATTTCAAAGGAAAATGCAAGCTTTGGGCTTTTCATAACCATCACCTTCTGCCTTTTTTCACTTCTTTCACACCCTGCAGCCGGACAAAGCACAACCAAAGCCGCAGGCGCAAAGATCTTTCTGGATAAAAAACCCAAATACCTATTGTGGGACGATTTCTATACATTGGTGCTCAAACATAATTTTTTCTATGCCGGTAAAAATGATACCGGCGATTTCCCCAACCAGTTTAAATTGATGGGAGATGGCGCGATCCTTGACCGGACCAGTGGATTGATGTGGCAAAAAACTGGCTCAAACACCTATATGGACATTAAAGCTGCCTTAAAATATGTAGACCGGCTCAATAATGAAAAATATATGGGATATTCCGATTGGCGGCTGCCTTCTTTGGAAGAACTTTTTTCCATCCTTGAAAACAAGAAACAGGGAAGGATGTATATTGATCCTTTGTTCGGACCTAAACAAATTTTTTGCTGGTCCAACAATATGAGTATTATGGGTTACCACTGGGGAATACTTTTTACAGAAGGCATCGCTTATAATTACCAGGACACCTTTTATGTCAAGGCGGTGCGGTCGATTGGTGATTGACCAATTGGTTGAATTTCTGGGGATTTCGCTATACACACAAAAGGACGGACACACAGGTCCGCCCCTAATTTCTAATTTCCTTCTCCAGTCGATTTTTTTTGC
>JAAEMC010001089.1 GCA_024225895.1 Desulfobacteraceae bacterium
AAATAATATTTAATTTTGTGCATAAATCACAGGGCTAAGTCAAGTAAAAACATGTTTTAACCAGGGTAAACGCATGTAACACTGGCATGAATTTTAATTTTATTAATGTGGAAAAGTTACATGCGATTGCCCTGATGTTTTAACACGGCAGTTTTATAATTGCCTGAGCTCTTTGTAGACTGCTTTTGAAATATTTTCCACATTATAAGGTTTTCGTATATATTGCCGGGCACCCATTTCCCGGACTTTTTTAACCATACCTATTTCCGTGAACCCCGAAACAATAATCGCCTTCTGGTCCGGCCTGAATTTTAATATTTTTTGATAAGTCTCATGACCGTCCATTCCCGGCTCCATTATCATATCCAGCAAGAGCAGATCCATTTGATTATTCTTTAAAAATTCAATGGCTTTCTCGCCGCTCTCGGCTGTTTCAACCGTATACCCCAGCCGCTCCAGTATATTTACCGCGATTTCCCGCTGACTTTGTACATCATCAATCACAAGAACCGTCTCTTTGTTGCCATAATATAGTTCAGGTCCTTGTTTTTCTTTTTCAATAAGCTTTTGGCTTGTTACAGGAAAATAAAGAAAAAAACTGGTGCCGGAATGGGCTCCTGTTTTCACATCAATAAAGGCCTTGTGGTCTTCCATGGTCCACCATACAACCGCCATCCCAAGACCGGTCCCGCTTTGCCCCATTTTTTTTGTCGAATAAAAGGGTTCGAAAATCCGGTCTATATCTTTGGAATCAATTCCCATGCCTAAGTCAACTATCTCAAGAATGACATATTCTCCTTGGGGGATATCCATAAACCCTTTATATTCTTTTTCAAGCCGCCGGTGGTCGGTACGCAGCAGCACGCTTTTTACCTCAAGATGATCCTGGGCTTCTGCTGCATTGAAAACAAGGTTCATTATGGTTTTGATCAGATGGATGTCTGAGCCCTCAATATTGGGCAAACTGGGATTGGTCTCCAGGATTATCTTTAATTTGGGATATTTGGTTTTAAGATTGGCATGCTCCGGGGATTTAAGATAATTTTTGATCAGAAGATTCAGATTCGTAACCTTAAAATCGCCCTTTCCCCGCCTGGCCAATGTTAACAGGTCCTGCACAATGGTGGAGGCCTTGTACCCGGCATCCAGTATCCGCAAAAGCTTTGGCCGCATGGGGTGGTTGTCCGGCAGATCCATCAGTAAAATCTCCGGATAGGTGGTCAGCCCGGACAAAACATTGTTCAAGTCATGGGCAACGCCTCCTGCAAGCAATCCCAATGCTTCCATTTTCTGGGAAAGCATTAATTTTTTTTGGAGTTCATCTTTTTCTTTTGTGTTCTCCTGCCATCTTTGAATCAGGTTGTTAACATCATTGTTGATCATGTCAATGTGCTCGAAAACAGGGAAAAACGGATGGGTGTCAGGGTAAATCACGGGCTGGTACTCTTTGGAATGGCCGCCGGAAAAATTCAAATTTCCCAGATACCTTAAGACCTGCTGAACATGGGAGTCAACGCTGGACAAAGCCGGGTTTTCTAAATTTGTTTCGATGTCGGCTTCAGTTGATAACTCCTCATTATCACGGGATAGCGTGGCAATGGATTTTTTTTCCGACAGCAATCCCAATGCTGCATTGATGGCTTCCTGATAGGATTTCACCACCAGAATCGGATAATGATCCTTGTACATTCTGCCTGCTATCTTTGCCGTTAAGCGGATTCCAAGGGTGGTGATGGCCGAAACCCCATAAAAAATCAATCCGTGTACGTGGGGGCGGTTTTCGAAATACCGGATAAAAATCCTTCTGGCCCCCAGGTTAAACCCGGAAAGATTTGAAAAATTTTCGATTTGGACATAATGGCCTTTGGATTCAAGAATGGATTGCTCTACAACATTACACAAGTATAGGGAATTTTGTGTTTCCTGTGCAATGCCGTAGCCTGCAGGGTCACTGAAAAGAATATTGTCACCGATCTTATAAAACTTCACCCGGTAGGAGGCATTAAGGTCTCCCATCTCCCAGGCCTGGTCTTTGAAAACAGGGAGTCCCGAGACCGGGCAAATACCACCTGTCCGAATAATATCTTCGTGTTTTTCTTTCATGTCGGCTTTTTAAATTAGATTTGGATTTTCTTTTACTATATATAACTTACCAGTTCCTAAAACTGAATACAAACAGAAAAGTTTTTGTTAAAATGCCAAAAAAGGCCCGACCGGCAATACCTTTTTAACAACGTCCCTTAATAAAAGGAGATAAAATGAAGCCTAACCGGACCAATCTTTCAGTTCCCGGAATAATGGAAAAAATGCATGCCAAGGCCATTGAAAGCAAGGCAGATGTGATCATGTTCGATCTGGAGGACAGTGTCCCTTCTGATCAAAAAGAACTGGCCAGGAAAACCATTATTAAAACCCTTTCAAATCTTTTTGGCTGCACCAGGACCATTGCCGTCCGCATAAATTCTTTGGATACCCCCTATGCTTACAAGGATATTATTGAAGTAGTGACCGCTGCCGGTAAAATTATTGATGCCATTGTGCTGCCCAAGGTCAACCATGAAGGAGATATCCATTGTATCAGCAGGCTTTTGGATGGTATTGAAATGGATCTGAATCTGGATCACACCATCAGGATTGAAGCATGCATTGAAACCGCCAAAGGCCTTGAACGGGTCAGTCAAATTGCAAAAGCCTGCAGCCGCATCAAATCCCTTGCATTCGGCATTGCCGATTATTCTGCATCCATTGGAGCCAAACTGACCTCCATGTCCGGTCATGGAGAGAAAGAGCCGGCAACCTATCCCGGACACCGGTGGCATTTTCCTGTCAGCCGGATGGTAATGGCAGCCAAAGCCAATAATCTGCTGGCCATTGATGCCCCCTTTGGCGACTTTAAAAATTTACCGGGACTCAAAGAATCCGCAGCCATGGCTGCAGCGCTTGGATGTGACGGCAAATGGGTGATTCATCCAGATCAAATTAAGGTGGTGAATCAGGCTTTTACTCCTTCTGCCGAAGATATCGGGCGTGCAAAAAAAATAATTGATATATTCAATATCCAAAACAACCCTCCTAAAAGCGCCATTGCCGTGGACGGTAAAATGATCGACCAGGCCACTTTAAGGCTTGCCCGGCAATTGTGGGACCAGGCGGTCTATTTAAAACTGGTTTAACCCGGATATTTCATGAGATTTTAAGTAAAACTTTCAAAAA
>JAAEMC010001090.1 GCA_024225895.1 Desulfobacteraceae bacterium
AAAGGTAAAGACCTTGGTTGCCCATAAAGGCCAATATAAAATTTTGCCCTTTGCGCCTGAAAAGTTTAAAAGTCTTAAGAAAAGGGGCAATACCTGGATCAAGCGCAACAGCATGTCCATTTTAAACCGCAATTATGGCACGCCGGCCAATGCAACCCCTATCATCGCCAATAATATGCTCCCGGTCCATAATTTTTTGCGGGGAAACCATGAAGATGCCGATAACATCAGAGGCGAGAGAATCAAAGAGCGGCATGATACTCAGTTTCATACATGTAAACCCTGCTCCATTCTATGCGGGCATAAAGGTACATTTAACGCCAAAACAACTGCAGTTCCAGAATATGAGACCCTGGTCCTTCTAGGCTCCTCTTTAGGGATTTTTGATCCCAATAAGATTTCAAGGCTGAATGATATCTGCAATCAAAAAGGGCTGGATACCATCTCAGCGGGCGGCACACTTGCCTGGGTGATGGAAGCTGCTTCAAAAGGACTGGTAGATACGGATTTGACCTTTGGGGACACAGATAAAGCTGCAAAGGCCCTAAATGATATCGCCCATCTGAACGGGTTTGGTAAAAAGATGGCCGAAGGAACAAGGTTTCTTTCACAAAAATACGGGGGCCAGGAATTTGCCATGCAGGTCAAGGGATTGGAAATGGCAGGCTATGATCCAAGGGGAGCCTATGGACAGGGCTTGGGCTATGCCGTGGCCAACAGGGGGGCCTGCCATCTGTCATCCTTTCCCGTGGCATTTGAGAATTTTTTAAAGTTTTTAAAGCCGGATACAATTAAGGCAAAGCCCGAGTTTGTCAGATTTCTTGAAAATTTGTACTGCGGTATCAATTCGATGGATATATGCCAATTTACAGGATATGCATTTACGCTTGAAACCTTTCTGACCCGCATGACGCCTCGGTTTGTTTTAGCGTTTTTAATGCAAAATTTTCCTTTGGTTGCCATCCCCCTGATAGACTTTTCCATGTTTCCGGATCTTTTTTCATCGGTTTGCGGCGTGAAAATGAGTGCTGGTGAGTTTCTTAAGGCAGGAGAGCGAATCCATGTCCTTGAACGATATATGAATACAAGGGAAGGGATTCAAAAAAAAGATGATACCCTGCCCAAAAGGCTTCTGGAAGAATCACAGATAGATGATCCTAAAAAGCGGATGGTTCCTTTGGATAAAATGTTGAATAAATATTACCGGTTGAGGGGATACGATTCTAAAGGCATTCCGGAAATAAAGCTTTTAAAGAAGCTTGAAATAGAAGAATGATGAATCCTTCCAGTTTTAAAGCAAAGCAGACAGCTCTTTTTGTATGCAATAATAGATATCTTCATCACTGCCGTAAACATCAATGACATCTTTGTGATTAATCAAGGTTTCTACAACAAAGGCAGTTACAAAGAGACTGGCAATATTGGGATTGGATATTATAGTGCGAAACGGTGCAACCTGATAATCAATATCAAAATCCTCTGCTTTGCAAAGATTGTCCAGGCATTTTGCCAGCTGAGCTTCAACGGTATTTTTACTGACGGTCTCAATCAGCCCTTTTTCAATGAGTTTCATTGAAATCTTGTTGCTAAAGGTGTCAAGGTTGTCCCGGATGGTACTGATGGTCCTGATTCTTTCCCGTTCTTTGGATGATTCGATCTTTGAAAGAAGTTTTGCTTCCCTGTTTCCGGTATAAAAGATTTTTGCCATTGAATTATCCTTAATT
>JAAEMC010001091.1 GCA_024225895.1 Desulfobacteraceae bacterium
AGAAAAAAAAACAAAAAAACCGGATATTGATGGTTGGATCGTTAATTCGCAGGAAACGTCCCTTGAATTTGATTCTGGCCATCTCTCAACTCACCGGTCAGTTTCCTGATATCCGTTTGGATATCTGCGGCGCAATCAGTGATCGTGCCTACTATGATTCTATTTTGAAATTCATTCAAAAAAATAAACTGCAAAATAACATCCACATACACGGGAAGCAAAGTCGAGAAGCGATCAAAACTCAATTAAGCAAAGCAGCCATTTTTGTTTTGCCCTCTGTTCAGGAAACAGCGCCGATCTCGATTGCAGAGGCAATGGCCGTGGGCATACCAGTGGTTGCAACCGCTGTTGGCGGAATTCCATATATGGTTGATGATAATGCCACCGGGTTTTTGATCCAGATTGATGATATCGAGTCTTTAAAAAACTGCATTGGCAGATTACTTTCAAATGACAACCTTGCAAATGATATGGGAATGGCGGGCCGTGAAAAGGCAAAAAAAGAATATGACCTTAATAAAATTGCCGAACAGACAGTCAACGTCTATAGCAATAGTATTAAAGGTCTCATGAGGTAAGCACACACAGAGAAGGTTTATGAATATTATTCAAAAAAAGCCAGACATAACATCCTGATTATGGAAAAAAATTACCAGACAAATAAAAAAAATGAAAAAATGAAATTCAAAGCAAAAGTTCATCCGATAATTGTTGCTATTTCTCTATATCCAAAGGAACTCTTCTAATTCAAAAGGTCTTTTTGGGTACTATGCATAGCACTAAAAAAATTTTTATATTCTGTTCCACTGGTCTCGGAAATATTGTTCTATTCCTGCCGGCCTATCATCTGCTCAAATCACGATTCCCCAATTCAGAAATTACGGTTGCCCTTGATTCTCGATGGTATAACGATCCTTTTTTTAAATTTCAATTTGGTGAAGGAGTAATATTCCACCAATTTCCCCAAAAAAAAGAGGGCCTGATACCAATATTAAAGGAGATATTTACACTAAGAAAAAATCGGTTTGATTTAGTATTAATGCCTTATTCAGGCCCATCTAAAAAACTTGGGCTTTTTCTACTATTGTTAGGTTCTAAAAATACTATTTTTTTTGAAACGGGAAGTCGGCTGTTAGACTCCTGGTTCAATCCATGCCTAAAAAGAAACAATGATATGCATTATCTGGAAAAAAACTTAATGCAAATTGACCCAAATCTTGATTATACCATGCTCATTGAGAAACCTTGGATTCTTAGCTCGAAAAATTCTTTGAGCAAAATTAAAACGAAATTAAAACCAGAGAATTATACACTTATTATTGGTATGCATACTGGTGGGAATTTAGAATTTAACTCTTCAAGAGTTTGGCCCCATTATGATCGACTATTGGATCTTATGCTTGCTAAAAAAAATGTTAAAGTCATTTTATTTGGGCATGGCTTGGAAGAAAAGAAAATAATTAGTGCACTAATAAAAAACAAAGCAAACAATTGTACTATAGTAATCAATAATTCTTTAATAGATGTTTGTTCATATTTATCTTTGTGTGACGTATTTGTTGGAAATGATTCCGGCATAATGAATCTCTCGGTTGGAATAGGAACACCAACAGTTGGAATACTTGGGCCTACTGATCCAAGACACACGGGACCATATGGGGAAGAGCATACAGTTGCACGTTCTGACTTGCCATGTAGTCCTTGTTTCAACAGAGGAACATCCTCTACAGATTGTTATCACTGCGAGTGCTTAACAAAATTAAAGCCTGAATATGTGTGGCAATTGGTCAAACAGACTACAGATAAGCGGAGCTAACTCACTGTTCATTGCCAACTAAATTACTTACTATCGAAAAGGTTCGTCATGAAGCAAATTGTTCAAAATTATAACAAAGGGACATTATCCATAGAAAAGGTTCCAGAACCGCTTCTTAAATCTGGTGGTGTATTGGTACAATCATTTCATTCTCTCATTTCTGCCGGCACCGAAAAAATGAAGATTGATGATTCCAAACGATCCTATCTGGGCATGGCAAAGGCCCGGCCTGAAAAAGTAAAACAGGTATTGGAAACGCTTAAACAGCAGGGACCCATTGCAACCTACCGAAAAGTGATGAACCGGCTGGATTCATTCACACCGCTTGGTTATAGTCTGGCTGGTCAGGTTATCGGCGTGGGGAATGGTGTAACAGAATTTAAAATGGGAGATATGGTCGCCTGCGCCGGAGCGGATATTGCCACCCATGCAGAGATAAACTGGATCCCCGTGAATCTGTGCTGTAAAATCCCAAAGTACAGTGCCGGGATGAAAAATGAAGACCAATATGTTCCGACAAAATATGCGGCATTTACCACCGTTGGCGCCATTGCCATGCAGGGTGTCAGACAGGCCAAAGTCCATGTTGGAGAAAATGTGGCCGTTATCGGCCTGGGTCTTGTAGGGCTCTTATCCTGCCTCATATTAAAGGCTGCCGGATGTAATGTGCTGGGAATTGATTTAGATCCGTTAAAGACCGAATTGGCCCTGAAGCTGGGTATTGATATGGCCGGCAGTATCGGAAAAGTTGACATCGAGCAGTCGGCCCTGTCTTTCACCGGGGGGTTAGGTGTGGATGCCGTCATCGTTACCACAGGTACCAAAAGCAATGAGCCGATTATCATGGCAGGCAATATTGCTCGGGACAGAGGAACGATTGTGAATGTGGGCATTAATAAAATGGATATCCCATGGGACCTGTATTTTGCCAAAGAACTGGTGTTAAAGCAGTCCAGATCCTATGGCCCTGGCCGATATGACCCGGAATACGAACTCAAAGGCAAGGATTACCCGGTTGGCTATGTCCGCTGGACTGAAAAGCGGAATATGGAATCCTTCCTCAACCTGATTGCCGGTGGCAAGATTGACGTTGCCCGGTTAATTACCCATGAATTTCCATTGGAAGATGCCCAAAAAGCATATGACATTATTGAAGGAAATGCGTCCGAATTATATGTCGGTATGATATTGGCTTATAATGTTGATCAGGAAACCCTGCAAAAAGCAAGATTCAAGACATTGGATCTCCTGGAAACCCCTAAATTATCAAGTGTAAATCTCGGATTGATCGGCGCAGGTAATTTTGCCAGAACCATGCTGCTGCCCTATTTAAAAACAAACAAGGATGTCAACCTGATATCCGTAGCAACGGCAACCGGTATCAGTTGTAAGGATACAGCAAGAAAATTCGGCTTTTCTCAATGTACCACCGAATTTAAAGAACTGATCCAAAACAATAGTCTGAACACCGTCCTCATTGCCACACGGCACAATCTGCATGCCCGGTTTGTATTAGAGGCCCTATCCCACAACAAATATGTTTATACGGAGAAACCGCTTTGTTTGAATGAAACTGAATTAAAAGAAATTACAGCCCTTTACACTGAAAAAATAAAAAGCGAAAATTTCATCCCACTGATACTGGTCGGTTTTAACCGTCGATATGCACCCATGTTCATGAAAATGAAGACGTTCTTTGAAAACCGTAAAGAACCCATGATCATGCATTACCGGGTTAATGCCGGATTTAAGGATAAAAACGACTGGTACCAGGACAAAGAGACCGGTGGCGGCCGCATTATTGGAGAAGCCTGCCACTTTATAGACACGTTCCAGTTCTTAACCGATGCGCTGCCGGTAACGGTTTTTGCCCAAACTATTCAGACCGACAACCAGATGACAACCCTGGAAGATAATATCATCATCACCATCCAGTTTTCAGATGGCTCCGTGGGATCTATCACCTATCTTGCCAACGGCGATCCACAATTTCCCAAAGAATACATGGAATTATTTTGCGAAAACCGGGTGGCGGTCATGGATAATTTTACGCGTCTGACCACCATGTCAAAAGGCAAGAAAAAAGTTGCCAAGTCTTTTGTCCAGGACAAAGGGCATAAAAATGAAATGGCTGTATTTGTTAAAGCAGTGAAAAATCAAGTGATGCCCATTTCATTTGAAAGCTTATACGCAACCACCATGACCTCTTTTCTGATCCATAAATCCATCAATGAAAAAAAGACTATTCCCATTCCCTGATCAACCAATTAATCCATAACAATTACTGATAAAAACAATTAA
>JAAEMC010001092.1 GCA_024225895.1 Desulfobacteraceae bacterium
GTGGTATTCGGCAAGCCCTTTTAAAACTTTCAGCAACCGTTTTTCCATGCGCACACCCGTTTGAACCCTTTCAATTTTACGGGACAATTTTTGCGGTGGCTTCTTTTGTTGAGACATCTTTCTTCTCCTTACAGATCATATATGAAAAAATACTGACAGGCATTAAAACCAGTCCTGAAATTAGAAGTAAACCATGGATATCATAAAGGTCCAGCAAAAATCCATACACAATCATGGCCAAAGGTATGGATGCGTTGCCTACAGACCCTACCACACCAAATACCCTGCCGCTGAAATGGTTATCCACATTTTTCTGCAAGAGAGTTTTAAAAGATATACCGGCACAAATAATGGCACCGCCAAATAAAAACAGCATGGCGAGAAACGCATGGATCACGAACCCATAATGCCATTTGAAAAATGAAGCTGCAACCAAAAGAGTTCCCATGAAAAAGACCGCTGTAAAGAGAGCCTGCATTTCTCGGCCTGAAATGGTTTTAATACTCAGCACGACAGCCACGACCACCGTGCCCAGTCCAAACGCTGCATGGAAAAACCCCAGCGTTTCAGGACCGCTGCCAGAGACGGAAGTGGCTATCACCGGCATAAAGACTTCAATGGAACCTACAAAAAAATGGATAACCATCACCATGAACAAAAGCACCACAAAAATCCGGTCTGAAAAAATATACTGATAGCCCTGTTTCATTTCATCAAGGAAGCGCGTTTCCTTGAAGGTTTTTGATTCTGAAAGATGCTGCTGTTGAGGAATGGTGATAAATGATTCAAAAAAGGCGGATAATATAAAAGAAACCGCATTTAAAATAAACACAAATATATATCCAAACATTGCCGTAAAAATCCCACCGAAAAAAGCACCGGCTATGGTTGAGAAGCCATTGACAAACTGATGAAGCGAATTGGCCCTGGCTATGTCTTCTTTTTTAACAATCTGTGGGATGACTGAAGGAATTGCCGGGTCAAAAAATGCTGCGTTAACAGATAAAAGTGCCTGCATTATTAAAATAAGGTAAAAATGCATCATATCCAGATAAAATAAGAGTGCAAACAGACCAATGATGATCCCTCTTATTACATCCGTGCCCACAATGATGATTTTCCGGTTATACCGGTCAATAAATGTACCTGAAAAGAATCCTAAAACAAATGAGGGGATCAACGATGCCGCAAGCACCGCACCCATTTTTGCTGCTGATCCTGTGGTA
>JAAEMC010001093.1 GCA_024225895.1 Desulfobacteraceae bacterium
TATTTTGACTATGGTATATTTTCAGCCATTCAGGTTGCAGGAATTATTGCGTTAAGGGATTGTGACGATACAATTCCAGAACAATCCATGATCTATCAAACCCGCAGGGACGTGTTGTGTAACGGACTTTCAAGAAATGGCTGGGATATCCAAAAACCCAAGGCCGGCATGTTTGTCTGGGCAAAAATACCCAAACCTTTTGATAAATTGGGCGCCATGCGATTTGCTATTGAAATGATGGACAGAGCAAATGTTGCAGTGGCGCCTGGTACGGGATTCAGTGACGAAGGTGAAGGATATTTAAGGCTAGCACTGGTAGAGAATGAAGAAAGACTTCGTCAGGCAGTTCGTCAGATGAAAAAAGCCATGGACAGCATGGACGTCTAAGTATTCGGTATTTTTTTTCTGGTGTTGCAAACGTTTTTGATGATCCAGGTCATAATTTTTATGCACTACTTAAGGTTTATAATGCACACTTAATAACCTGTACTGCCTTGTCAAGGGCGACCATTCCTGTATTGAGGATGAGGTCATAATTTGACGGATCAGCCACATCTTCATTAAAATACCTGTGAACAAATGCTGCCCTGTTGGAATCAGTGCTTACCACATGCTTTTTAGCATCATCATCAGACAGATCCAATTTCTTTTTGATATTAGCAATTCTGGTTTTAACCGGAGCCACAAGTCTTACCCTGAATGTTTTTGGGCTTGCCAAAACAAAATTAGCCCCCCTTCCTACAATAACAGCATTTCCATGCTTTCCCACCATTCCCAGTATTTGCAATAAGAGCTTGGTATACTCATCCGGCCAGAGATGGTGGTGGTGAACCAGGGCGGAGACAATATCATCCACAATGTTCATTCCCCTTTCATCAAGGGTCTCTATCAATTCCCTGGTATTCTTGGACGTTTCAACCATGGCATCAATGATCTCATTGTGAAAAAGATCCCATTCCAAGGCTTTAGTCAGCTTTTTGGCCACCTCATACCCCTGGCATCCGCATTCCCTTGAAAGGGTAATCACATCAATTGATTCCTTGATGGGCCTTTCTTTAATTTTGCCCATCTCCCATCGTTTAACTTGTTCTTCAATGATTTGGTGAACGGATTTGCTCATGCTTACCTCCTTTTGAATAAAAAATTAGGCTGAGAATTTTTATTAAAGGATGTATTTTTAGAATAAGGGTTATTTAGATCGAAGTCAAATAGAAGAAAAACCTTGATGGTGGCCAGGGGGGTGTGCCTTTTTTTGTTATTGTGGCATGTTCTGGAATTTGATGCTGAATTTGAAAAAAAGAAACCCGAATACCACTTCGGACACGTTTTAGTTTTCCTCAAGGTATTCGGGTTTTATTAAATAATAATATTGAATTGGCCGGTTAATAATCCAGAGAAGAAACCTCCAACGCATGTTTCTGGATAAAATTACGCCTGGGTTCCACTTCTTCCCCCATGAGCAGAGTGAATATTTCATCTGCCTTTTCCCCATCTTCGATATCCACTTGGAGCATCATTCGTTTTTCAGGGTTCATGGTGGTTTCCCAAAGCTGGTCTGCATTCATTTCACCCAGACCTTTATATCGTTGAATATTAATTCCTTTTTTAGCTTCAGCCAAAGTATATTTAAAAAAGCTTTCCAAATCATCAAACCGGATACCGGCTTTTTTATCACCGGCTTTGGGTGCAATGACAAAAGGAGGCTTATCAAATGTTTTTATCTTGTCATAATCTTTTAACATCCTCTTATAATCGCTGTTGATAAGGATATTTTTACCCACTGTTAAAAGTTTTTTCTTTTCTTCTTTATCGTAGATGCCTATTTCGTAAATGCCGAATTCTTCATCAAACTCAATGGGCCCCAATTTATATTCATTATTTTGAAGTTCCTCTGACAAGGTTTCAAGATTTTTTTTGTCCTCTAAAAATATCTTGTCTTTCAGCCCGTTTTTTATAAGAACCAGTAGCAGGTCCGTATCCCAATCCCTTTTTCTTAAAAGATTAACCGCATCATAATAATCAGTCAGACTGAGCAAAAAGGAATAAAACTCCTCTGCGGGCATGGCTTTTTCATCTGTATTAAAATAAACATCCCTTTGGTTTGCAATCCTTTTCACCAGATAATCTGAATATTCATTTTCATTTTTCAGGTAGACGCCTGATTTGGTCTTTCCCACCCTGAAAAGCGGCGGCTGGGCAATATATAGATAACCTTTTGATATCAAGTCCGGCATTTGCCTGTAGAAAAAAGTCAGCAGCAATGTTCTGATGTGAGAACCATCCACATCAGCATCTGTCATAATGACTACTTTATGATACCTGATTTTTTCTATGTCATATTCTTCCCTGCCGGCACCTGTACCCAGAACTGTTATAATAT
Source organism: Desulfobacteraceae bacterium (assembly GCA_024225895.1). Classification (GTDB taxonomy): domain Bacteria; phylum Desulfobacterota; class Desulfobacteria; order Desulfobacterales; family Desulfobacteraceae; genus JAAEMC01. The sequence continues at coordinate 2,381 of JAAEMC010001093.1, forward strand.
TTTTTATTTCATCACTTCTTAATATTTTATCAAATCGGGCCTTTTCCACATTGAGAATCTTACCCTTTAACGGAA
>JAAEMC010001094.1 GCA_024225895.1 Desulfobacteraceae bacterium
ATGTTTTTTTTGCCAGGGAAAACATTGAAGCGCTCACCGCAGCATCGGCTGCCCGGTATGCCACAGATAAAGATATTGCCTTACTCTATGACCTGGTTGAAAAAGAAAAAAACGTGGAAGATCCAGGGACTGAATTAGCAAAACTCACCTATGTCACCATTAACGAAAATTTCCATCTGGGCATCGCAAAGATATGTCAGAACAAGTATCTTGAGCAATATTGCCGGCATAGTTTCTGGCGCTCCCACACCTATATTTTCTTTTTTGACAAATATTACACCGGGCTGGATGCCACTGGGCAGAAAACAGGACCCAGACAGCATATAGAGATTGTAGAGGCCATAGAAAACCGGAATGAAGAAAAGGCTGGAAACCTTATGAAACTTCATGTTCGCACCACCTTTGAGCAGCTTTTTATCAAATTATAAGACTGCCGGAGCAGCAAAGATAGATGCAAAAATAAATTTTATGTATACATTAATGGACACTTTTTGAAGAAATAATGGCTGAAATTCATAAAAATAAAGAGGAAAAAATGAAAATTTTAGTGCTTGGCGGCAGTGGTATCCAAGGCAGAACAGCCCTCCTGGATCTATCAACCGACAAAAATGTAGAACAGGTCATCTGTGCGGATATTCAATTTGATGAGCTGTCCAAAATAAAAAATTTTGCTGACATGACCAAAATCCAGACTGTCAAAATTGATGCCCAAAACAAAGCAGACCTGGTTTCACAATTTAAAAAGGTGGATGTGGTCATCGACCTTCTGCCCAAAGACTTCAAGCATCATGTCAATGATGCGGCCATGGAAGCCAAGGTGGATATTGTCAACACCAATTATGCCAATGCTCCCAAGGAACTGGATGAAAAAGCCAAAGCCGCCGGCATTGCAATATTACCCGAATGCGGGCTGGACCCGGGAATTGACCTTGTGATCTATGCCGATGCCATGAGAAAATTTGACAAAATCCATGTAATTAATTCTTACTGCGGCGGATTCCCTGAAAAGAAAGCATGCAACAACCCTTTAAATTATAAAGTTTCCTGGATTTTTAAAGGCGTACTGGCATCCACCATGCGGCCCGGCAGAATCATTAAGGACAAAAAAATTATTGATATTCCTGCCATGAACCAGCATGACGAAAAATTTGTCCATAGTGTGGATTTCCCGGGACTGGGCACATTGGAAGCCATTCCCAACGGGGATGCCGTCCAGTTCACCGACCTTCTAGGGCTCACGGATTCCATTGTTCATACCGGCCGGTATTCCTTGAGATGGCCTGGATGGAGTGCTTTTTGGCGGCCCCTGAAACAATTGGGCTTTTTAGATACCGAACCAGTAGAAGGCTTGGACGTTGCCCCCATTGATTTTGTCAACAAACTTATAGGGCCCCAGCTTTCCTATGAAACCGGAGAAAAAGATCTAAGCGCCATGATCAATATATTTGAAGGAATCAAGGACAATCAAAAAATGCGGTTCACCAGCACCATGCTCATTGAACGGGATCTTGACTCCGGTATCTATTCCATGAGCAAGGGCGTGGGATATACGGCCTGTATCGCAGCAAGGATGCTGGTCAGAGGCGACATTAAAGAAAAAGGGGTTCTGTCTCCCTTAAAACATATTCCAGTGGATAAATTTATGAACAGCCTGAAAAAAAGAGGCATCCAAATAGAAGAAAAGATGGAAATCATAAATTCATAACAGTTCTAGTATTGTTATTGATTTTTTAAAACCTACAACAAAAGGAGAAAACAATGCATTTAAAAAAACTGGCTTTAACGATTATGGCCCTGGCTTTAACTTTATTTTTAAGCGGAATCTGTAGCGCAGGAACGCTCGCAGAAATAGTTAAACGAGGAGAATTAAGGGTGGCGGTTCAGTCTGGTGCACCACCGCGTGCATTTGTCGACAAACATGGGAAACACACTGGTTCCATGGTGGAATTTGCAAGGGAAATGGCTAACCGCATGGGTGTTAAACTCAAGGTGCTCGATTTTGACTGGGACGGCCTCATTCCGGCCCTCTTATCTGGAAAAGCCGATATCCTCGCAGCAGACATGACCCCCACACTGAAACGGGCTCTTAAAATTTCATTCACCGATCCCTGGACCTATGTACAGCCCTGTATTTTCACCAGCACAAAAAAGAGCTACCAGACCATTGAAGATGTCAACAAACCAGAAGTAACCGTGGGCGTGCTTTTGGGCTCCACCGGAGAGACCATTGCAAAAAAATACCTGCCAAAGGCAAAGATCAAATCCTATAAAGGCGGCGGCAGAATGATTCTCCAGGCTCTTGTTGCAGGCCATGTGGATGCCGGTGTTAACGATGACATGTCGGTTCTCACCCAGATGCCTGATTTTCCACCTAATACCATCCGCCTTTTGGACAAACGCCTGGGCAGGGGAAAAGACCCCCTTTCTTTTGCCGTTCGCCATGAATCCGTCAACCTCTGGCAGTGGATCAACCTCTATTTCAAGACCATTAGAGCCGACGGGACATATGATGACAACATCGCGTACTGGTTTGAATCCACAGAATGGAAGAAAGAGCATTAGAGTGTAAGTATTTATATAGGGGTGTGCTTTTCTTTGAAGGGCACACCCCCCAACCAAAAGAACGGATAATATTATGCTGGCAGATTTTAATTTCAGAATCATTTTTGAATACATGCCGTTGTTCTTAAACGGGTTGAAAAGCACATTTCTTATATCCATTATTTCCATTATTTTGGCTCTGATGACCGGCATTGTAGCTTGCTCATGCCGGATATCCGGTATTAAAATCATTAAATACCCGGCCATTGCCTATATTGAAATCATGCGTTCCACCCCCCTTCTGGTGCAGATCTATTTTCTGTATTTCGGGCTGCCCACCCTGGGCTTAAGAATTCCCGAGATCCAGACAGGAATTCTGGCCCTGATGCTCAATAGCGGCGCGTATATTGCTGAAATAATCCGGGCAGGCATCAGTTCCGTTGATGAAGGTCAGATTGAGGCCGGAGTCGCCTCGGGTCTGAATTATGTCCAGAGAATGCGGTTTATCATTCTGCCCCAGGCGTTAGGAGTCACAGTCCCACCCCTTCTGGGCCAGGCCATTGTACTGGTAAAGGACTCGGCCCTGTTATCTTTGATTTCAGTTGCAGAACTGACCCGCAGCGGACAGACCATGACATCGGAACGACTGATGCCTGCTGAAGCATTTTTCACCGTTGCCTTTTTCTATATCTGCATTTACCTGTGCCTTAAGACATTCTCCGACTGGTCCCAGAAAAAACTGATTTACAGGGAGGCCTACTAATCATGATGGCATTTTATTTTCAAAGGCTTGTGGAAATCTTCCCGTTTTTTCTTTTAGGATTGTGGATGACGGTCAAAGTGGCATTTATCAGCCTGTTTAATTGTACCATTTTAGGGTTTGTCTTAGGGATTTTTCGGGCAGGTAAAAATAAATTTATCAGCCGGATCATCGGTGTGTATGTCTCTCTTATCAGGGGTACGCCCTTTGTGGTCCAAATTTTTATCATTTTCTTTATTCTACCGGAATGGGGAATCCAGTTGGAGGCATTTCCTGCAGCCCTGCTTGCCATGGCCATCATGGGATCGGCCTTTATCTGTGAAATTGTGGCCGGCGGGATTAATTCCATTCCAAAAGGACAATGGGAAGCAGCGGTATCTTCGGGATTGAGCCTCTTTCAGCAGCTCCGATTCGTTGTTGTCCCCCAGGCCATGAAGGTCATATTACCCCCGCTTGTGGGCCAATATGTACTTTTAATAAAAGATACGTCTGTAGTGTCGGTCATCGGGGTAATGGAACTGACCCGTGTGGGATGGATAACCGTGGTTCGGATCCCTGAAGGATTAATGGTATTCTCCCTTGTGGGAGTACTCTATTTTGTCATTTCTTATCCGTTGATCCTGCTGTCCAACTACCTGGAAAGAAGAATGGCCTGAGAAAATGACGATTGCGGCCTTTAAAAAGAGATCGTAATATAATTAAAGATGATGAAAAATTGAGGATGTTATGATTCAATTCAAAAATGTCAATAAGTGGTTCGGCAAACTCCATGTGTTAAATGATATCAATCTGGAGATAAAAAAAGGTGAAGTGCTGGTCGTTTGCGGTCCCAGCGGTTCAGGGAAATCCACCCTGATCCGGTGCATCAACCGGCTGGAAAAAATTCAGGAAGGTGAGATCATTGTAAATAAAAATCCGGTCCATAAACGGTCTTCCAACCTGACCAAACTCAGGGCCCAGATTGGATTCGTTTTCCAGCAGTTTCATTTATATCCCCACATGACATCGCTTCAAAATATAATGCTGGCACCGGTGAATGTGAAAAATATCCCCAAAAGCAACGCTGAAAAAATTGCCATAGAAAAACTGGAACAGGTGGGACTGAGCGACAAATCAGACTCATATCCGGCTCAGCTTTCCGGCGGCCAGCAGCAGCGTGTTGCCATTGCCAGAGGTCTTGCCATGTCACCGGAAATCATGTTGTTTGACGAGCCCACCAGTGCCCTGGACCCTGAAATGATCGGGGAGGTACTGGACGTCATGGTCAATCTTGCTTCCGAAGGCATGACCATGTGCGTGGTGACCCATGAGATGGGGTTTGCCAAAAAGGTGGCAGACCGGGTATTGTTCATGGATGAGGGGAAAATCATTGAAACCGGCAAGCCGGATGAGTTCTTTGACAATCCCAAAACCGAACGCGCCGCTGATTTTATCAGTAAAATATTAACCCATTAAGCGCATTATTTTTCGCTACCTTTAAAGAGGGGTTTATTATGTCCGGAGCCAAGCTTGGCAATTTGCCTAAAATAAAACTTGCTCACTTCCCCACCCCGGTTCAATATCTTGAGAACCTGACAAAAAAGTATGAAGGCCCGTCAATATATATGAAACGGGATGACTTGACATCCCTTGGCATGGGCGGCAACAAAACCCGCAAACTCGAATACCTCATCGGCCAGGCCCTGGAACAAGGGGCGGACACCCTGGTGACTGCCGGCGGTATCCAGTCCAATCATTGCCGGTTAACAGCGGCTGCAGCCAAAGTTGCCGGTCTTTCCTGCGAACTTGTTTTAAACGGCACCCCGCCTGAAATTTTCAATGGTAATCTGCTGCTGGACAAACTCTATGATGCCAACATCACATTCTGCGAGAGGGAAAAACGTGACCAGACCCTGGAAGAAACAGGCAAAGAACTGACCTCCCAAGGTAGAAAACCTTATGTTATTCCCGTGGGCGGCTCCACAGGAATCGGTGCCCAGGGTTATGTCAATGCCATGATTGAACTTAAATCCCAGATACCTGAAATGGGTAAAGAACCTGACTATGTCGTTTTTGCCACAAGCTCCGGTGGTACCCAGGCAGGCCTTGCTTTAGGTGCAAGACTCACAGGTTTTAAAGGCAAGATATTGGGTATGAGCATTGACCAAACCAAGACAGGCACGGAACCTTTCCCGCCCATTTTAAAAAAGATTGCCAATGAGGCTGCCCACATAATAGATACAGATATCCGGTTTAAAGAAAAAGATTTTCTCTTGAACTGTGATTATCTGGGTGCGGGATATGCCGTTCCCGGTGATCTGGAATTCAATGCCATAAAAGATCTGGCAAGACTTGAAGGCATCCTTTTAGGCCCGGTCTACACGGCCCGTGCCATGGGCGGCATGCTGGATCTTATTCAAAAAGGCTTCTTTAAAAAACAAGATACTCTTCTGTTCTGGCATACGGGCGGCACACCTGAATTATTCGCTTATGCTGACCAGATTTCATATTAAGATAATTCTGGCTCAGCAGGGGTCACAGCAGGGGTCAGGTCTTGGGGTCACAGCAGGGGTCAGGTCTTGAATTATCACTATTTGCCCCCCTATTGCAATATCCCAATACAATTATCACCATGAATAGGCTTGATCATAAGCCCTGTTTTAGGGTAAAGAAACTTAATACATTTGTGATAGTATAAAAACAAATTAAAAAAAGCTTTTCTTACCGCCAATCAGAGTTGAATATATGAACTACGCCACCATAGCCAATGTCCTTGGAAAATTATTAATTGTAACCGGCAGTTCCATAGTATTCCCAATCATCTGCTCGCTGTATTACAGGGAAGACGATCTTTTATCCCTGGTCATTACAGCCGTGATCACCATTGGTTTGGGATTACCCCTTTGGCGGTTTTTCAGGCATTACAATGATCTGGACATCAAAGATGGCTTTTTCATGGCGTTTTTCGGCTGGATATTAATCTCAGCGGTCTCTGCCATTCCCTTCATGATCCACGGGTCCATCCCCTCTTTTACAGATGCGTTTTTTGAAATGATGTCCGGCTATACCACCAGCGGAGCCACCATTTTAACGGACATTGAAGTGGTTCCGCACGGACTTTTGTTCTGGCGAAGCCAGACACATCTTCTGGGCGGTATGGGCTTTTTAACCCTCACGGTAATATTCCTGCCCCACGGTATGGGGGGATTGCGATTATTCAGGGCCGAATCCAGCCCGGGACAAGTCATCACCCGTGAAAAATTCGTTCCCAGGAACCGGGATACCATGATCTGGTTGTGGGGCATCTACCTGACATTGAACCTGCTGGAAACCATTTTGCTGTGCGCGGGCGGCATGTCTATTTTTGATTCATTGTGCCACTCTTTCGGAACAGTATCCACATCGGGCTACTCGCCTTATAATACCAGTGTAGGTCATTATGACAATGCCTACTTTGATTGGATCATCACCATTTTCATGTTTCTGGGCGGCATGACATTCATGCTCTTTTACCACATGATGCAGGGTAATTGGCGGATGATTAAAATCAATACGGAATTTCGCTGGTACCTGGGGTTTATGCTTTTTTTCTGCGGCGCTGTCACCTGGATTCTATGGAAGGAGAATACCTATGGCTTTATTGACTCCTTGAGATATGCCACTTTCCAGGTCACTTCCATTCTTACGACTACGGGATTTACCACGGCAGATTACGAACAATGGCCCCAGGCTGCGCAAATGTTCATCTATGCTGTTTGCTTTGTCGGCGCCTGCGCCGGCTCCACCACTTCGGGAATTAAAGTTGTTCATTACATACTGATCTGGAAATTTGGAGTGGCTGTGATTAAACAGATCTATTTCAGGCCCATGTCTGTTGTGTCTGTGCGGCTGAACCAGCGGCCGGTGGACCGGTCGATAATTGATCTGGCCATTTGCTATTTTATTGTAAATATTTTTTTAATCCTCGGCGGCGGGTGTTTCATGACTTTGACGGATGATATGGATTTTACCACTGCCATGAGTTCGGTTATCGCCACATTAATGAACATCGGGCCGGGATTCGGCGGTGTGGGACCAACTAAAAACTATGCCTTTATTTCTGATATAGGCAAATGGTTTTTATCCTGGAACATGCTGGTGGGAAGGCTGGAAATGTTTTCCGCTTTGGTGATATTTTACCCATCCTTCTGGAAAAAATAATTTCAAAAATAATTGCTATAGATATCAGGCGAGAAATAACTTCTGCACATCTTTTAAATGCTGGGACATGCAGGCCACAATGGCCCGTTCATTATTTTGAATATGGGTATCGCCCACAGCCACATGCCAGACCCCGTCCCGGTGGATGCCGCCGATCATGATCCTGCCGTTATAATAAGCTCCCAATTTGGAAAGGGGTTTACGGGTAATGGGGGAATCAGGCGCTGCAACAATTTCAACCATTTCCGCATCAAAACCATGCAAATGGGCCACGGAAAGCAATTCTCCCCTGCGAATAAATTTAAGAATTTCATTACTGGCTAGAATTTTCTTGTTCAGCGCAAGGTCGGACCCCATGGTGGCGGCCAACACCACATAATCCTCTTTGTTCACCAAAGATATGCATCTGCTGTGCTTGCTGTGGGCGCTGTCTTCCTGGGAGGTCATCAAGTGTTTGGCCAAAACGCAACTCATAATATTGGTTTCATTTTCACCGGTGGCTGTAATAAAAGTATCCATTTCCAGCAGCCCTGCGGCCACCAGAACATCTGAATCCGATCCGTCTCCCTGCAGGATTTCCGCATTTTTTAAGGCAAAAGAAAGCTCTTCTGCATAGGCTTCATCCTTTTCAATCAACCGGACTTCAACGGTATTATCCAGCAACTGAGCCAGGCGCCGTCCCACAAGGCCGCCGCCAATAATCATTACCCGGTGCTGGTCCTGCCGCTTGACTCCGGTAATTTCCATCAACCTGGGCAAATTTTTACTATTGGCCATAAAAAAGGCCTGATCCTGTGGCAAAAGTTCATCATCCCCCCCGGGGATCAGTGTTTTAATCCCCCTGGCAATAGCCACTGCACGAAAGGGAAAATCGCGATATTCAACAGCAATATCCTTCAGTTTCCGGTAAGCCAGCGGTGATTCTTCATGGATTCTGGTGGCCAGGGCCTGTATTTGCCCGTCTGCCACATCAATAATATCATTACCGGCCCTCAGCTTGATCAGTCTGAAAATCTCTTGTGCTGCCAGTTCCTCTGGATGAATGATCAAATCAATTTTCAGATCCTCGGCATTTAAAAGGGAATCTTTGGCACCGAACTCTGTGGAGCGTACCCGGGCTATCTTACGCAGTATTCCAAAACGGTCTCCAATCTGGCAGCTCATCATGTTAACCGCGTCATTATTGGTCACGGCTATAAGATAGTCCATCTTGCCGGCATCTGCCTCCTGCCAGCATTCAATGCTCATGGCATTGCCCTGGATCAGGCGGGCATCAACATTACCATCTGCATGGCGGACGAGTTTACCGTCCGGTTCAATTGCAGTAATGGCGTAACCCTCGTGAACAAGGCGTTTGGCAAGATAATAGCCCACACCGCCGAGCCCTAAAATCAGAATATTGGTTGATTTGGTCGGTTTATTTCCCAACATGGATATTTTGTTTCCTTGTGTGACGGTTTTTTGGTTCCGATCTGATGCTAAAGGCCATGGCACAGCGCCATATGCTGTATCATGGCCTTTATAAATCTTTACTAAAAACCCCATTTTTTGTCAACTTCAACCAATGCCTTCACTTGCGTTTACCCTGTCAATTAAATGGGCTTGTCTTCTTTTTCATAGGATTCAATGGTTTGTTCCACTTCAACTACATCCACATCTTTAATATCAATTCCCTTGATCAGATTCAGGTAATTAATCTGGATGACACGAATTGTCATCAGCAGAAAGGCAATGGGCAGTACTACATAAAAATATTTCATGGGAATCCCTATTGTGTGGGATTTCCAAAACATATTCATTTTAATTAAAATAAATTTGTAACTTAAATAAATAAAGTAGCAATTAAAGATAATCCATATCAAGTCTGCAAATACTTCTATGGCAATGGCCATTTTTCTGGGCAGGATCTTAAATTGGAAGGCAAGCCTATTATGCGCGCCTATGCGGCAAGTATAGCACGCACCAAAAAAAACAAACCAGACAAACAAATAGATTGCCAGTTCTTCACTCCAGGGGATGGAGTATTGAAAAAATTTGCCAAGAAAAATTTTCAAAAAGAATAACACAACAAAGCATGCGAGAAGGGATTGGCAAGCATAACTTTCATAGTTGTCCAGGAGTTTGATGAGGATGCAGTTCTTTTTTTTCATGGTCAGTCCTTTTTTAAAATGACCCGGATATTTCGTTTATGCTTCATCACAACTTATGCTTTTAATA
>JAAEMC010001095.1 GCA_024225895.1 Desulfobacteraceae bacterium
CATTTTATTCTCTTGCCCAGGGGGCATCAGCCTTCTGAAAATCAAAAGCATCTTAACCACATCTTTATTGAACCGGGAATCTCTTTTGGCTCCGGCCGCCACCCAACTACACGGCTGTGTTTGGAGGCCATTGACATTGTCTTTTTTCAAAAAAGACTCATCCCTTTAAAAACAAAAACCCGTGGTGCTGATATAGGGACCGGGTCAGGCGTGCTGGCCATGGCCATGTGCTTTGCAGGGCTTTCTTCATGTGAGGCCTATGATATTGATCCCAACTGTGTTGCAGAAGCCAAAAGAAATGTCACCTTGAATGGTCTGGATCAACGAATTCAGATTATTGATAGTGAAATGGTAAAAACAAAAGCTCTTTCAATCATTTGCGCCAACTTAAGATTCCCAACCTTAAAACATTTATCAGATCTTTTTTATTCAAGCTTAAATGATAAAGGGGTTTTGGTATTAAGCGGCATTAGATCTTGGGAAAAAGAAGAGCTGACCAGCTTTTACCTTGAAAAAGGATTTGAAAGAACCTGGCATAAGGATGAAAAAAACTGGTCATCCCTCATCCTGGTAAAAAATCATTGTTTCCCAAAGGGCAATGCCTTATAATCCTGTCAAAACCTTGGATACGG
>JAAEMC010001096.1 GCA_024225895.1 Desulfobacteraceae bacterium
AAAAAAGGATAAAAGAATAAAGGGAGTGATCAATGGAATATATCAAAAAGGCATCAAAAACAGCGGAATCAAATTCCGCCAAGATACGCGGCACTGTTAAAGAGATACTCTCAGACATTGAAAAAAATGGAGAACAGGCAGTCGTTGCGCTGGCTAAAAAATTTGATGACTGGGAAGGTGATTTCGTTTTGACGCCTGAAAAAAAGAAAAGACTCATTGACTCCGTACCTGACGATGTCAAACAGGATATTTGCTTTGCCCACAAACAGATATATGGATTTGCAAAATCCCAGAGAGACAGTATTCAGGAATTTGAAAAAGAATCTATTCCCGGTGTTCGACTTGGACAGAAAATAATCCCCATGGAAGTGGCGGGCTGTTATGTGCCTGGCGGACGTTTTGCCCACGCTTGTTCCGCACTCATGAGTGTCGCAACTGCAAAGGCGGCAGGTGTTGAAACTGTAATTGCCTGCTCTCCTCCAAGGGGGGACAGTATTGATCCGGCTCTTGCATTTGCCCTTGATATTGCCGGTGCAAATATCATTATTGAAATGGGGGGAGTACAGGCAATTGCCACAATGGCATTCGGATTGTTCACGGGCAAACCTGCCAATATTCTTGCCGGCCCCGGCAATGCGTATGTTGCAGAGGCAAAAAGCATTCTGTCCTCAGCAGGCAAGTGTACAATAGATGTATTTGCAGGGCCCACGGAATCTGCTGTCATTGCAGACAAAACAGCGGATTATATGACGGTTGCAATTGATCTTGTTTCCCAGGCTGAACATGGCTATGATTCACCTGTCTGGCTTTTCACCGATTCAAGGGAATTGGGTGAAAAAGTGTTGGAGGTCATGCCTAAAATCATTAATGATATGCCGAATCCTGAAGTGCCTGAATCTTCCTGGCGTGACTATGGCGAAATTATCCTGTGTAAAGACAAAGAAGAGTTATGCAAAGTCAATGATGCTTATGCAGCAGAGCATGTTCAGGTAATTGCACAGGATCTTGACTTTTGGGCAGACAATCTTAAATCATACGGCTCCCTGTTTTTAGGGGAGGGCAGTACCGTTCCCCACGGAGACAAATGTTCCGGAACCAATCATATTCTTCCCACAAAAAAAGCCGGGCATTATTCAGGAGGCCTCAATGTTTTTAAATTTATTAAAATTTACACCTACCAGGAAATAAGCAAAGAGGCCAACAAGGTAATCAGTACCGCGGCATCCAGGTTATCTCGGGTGGAAGGAATGGAAGGGCATGCACGGGCGTGCGATTGGAGATTAAGAAAATATTTTCCCGGGCAGAAGTGGGATTTTAATGTGTATAAGCAGGCATCATATTGATAGCGGTGCTCATGAAATGGATGACTATTTACAGATTACAGGTTCTTTTGCTACAGAAAACTGCAATAGAGAACCACAGGAGCTGCAACCATGACCAAGAAAAAATTCACAAAAGATTTCACTTTACAGGAACCCATAAACGATGAAGCGATTGAAAAAGCCCTTAGTATTTTAAAATCAGGAAAAATTCACCGGTACAATGTCGATCCAGGACAAAAAGGTGAGGCTGCGCTGCTTGAAGAGGAGTTTGCCAAATACATGGGCAAAAAGTATTGTCTGGCATGCGCATCCTGCGGCAGTGCAATGTACCTGGCCCTGAAAAGTGCCGGTGTCAAATCCGGGGACAGGGTTTTGTGCAATGCTTATACATTGGCACCTGTTCCAGGAGCCATTGAAAATACAGGTGCAGCTATTGAACTTGTTGATATCATAGATGATTACACCATTGACCTTGATGATCTTGCCAAGAAAGCTGCGGCATCCGATACAAAATGGTTCATGCTGTCCCATATGCGGGGGCATATCACAAATATGGACAGGGTTATGGAGATTTGCTCCACCCATGGACTTGTACTGATCGAAGATTGTGCCCATACAATGGGTGCAACATGGGACAAGAAAAAATCAGGCGGTTTTGGAACTGCTGCCTGCTTCAGCACCCAGACGTATAAGCATATGAATTCAGGAGAAGGCGGCCTGCTGGTGACCGATGATGCAGACCTTATTGCACGCGCGATTATTTTTTCAGGGTCATATATGCTCTATGAACGCCATACATCAAGACCTGGTATGGCAGTATTTGAAGATCTTAAAACAAGGGTTCCCAATTATTCATGCCGGATGGATAATCTCAGGGCAGCCATCCTTAGGCCCCAGTTAGCAATACTGGATGCCCAGTGCAAGCGGTGGAATAAGCGGTATCGAGTTTTGGAACAGGGATTAAAAAAAATTGAGGGAATCACATGCCCCAAAAGAGATCCCAGGGAAAATTATGTTGGAAGTTCCATCCAGTTTTCCCTTTTGGATCAGAATGAAGAAACTATCCGGAATTTTTTAACTACCTGCATGGATCAGGGGGTTGAACTTAAATGGTTTGGCAATAAAGAACCCGTGGGATTTACCAGTGCCTACTCAAGCTGGAAGTATTTTGGCAACCTGCCGGATCTTGTCAATACAAAGCGCATTCTTGCCACTATGTGCGATATGCGCATCCCACTTACTTTCACCGAATCAGATTGCAACCTTATCCTGGAAATTCTTAAAGATGTGGCAAAAGCAACACTTGAATAAAGGAAGAGACTATCATATCCAAAAAACAATTAAAAAGGACTATCCATGAATTTTACAAAATTTCCCAGAAGAAAGTATCTTCAGGGTTCAACCCCCATTGAATTTATGCCCAGTTTAACAAAGGCCCTTGGCAATAATGTGAACTTGTATATCAAACGGGATGATCTTCTGCCCGGAGCTGCCGGCGGCAATAAAACCAGAAAACTTGAATTCTGTATTGCCGACGCCATTGAAAAGGGTGCGGACTCTATCATTACCTGTGGAGCGGTTCAATCAAACCACGCGAGACTGACTGCTTCCTGGTCTGCCAAAGAAGGGCTGGACTGCCACCTCATCCTTGAGGAACGGGTGGAAGGGTCTTACAAAGAAGAGGCCAGCGGCAATAATTTTCTTTTTGAACTTCTGGATGTAAAAACGATTGGTGTTGTCCGGGGCGGATCAGACATGATGGCTGAAATGGAAAAAAAGAGCGTCGAGCTGGCAGCCAACGGCAAAACACCCTATATTATTCCCGGCGGGGCTTCCAATTCAATCGGAGCCATGGGCTATGCAGCTTGCGCTGAAGAAACCATGGTTCAACTAAATGAGATGTATCTTGATATTGATCACATCATTGTTCCTTCCGGTTCTGCCGGAACCCATGCCGGAATGGTTGTGGGTATGACCGGTGTGAACGGCAATATACCCATCAGCGGCGTCAATGTTTCCAGGCCCAAAGATGTCCAGGAGGAAATTGTTTACAATCTGGGTATTGAAACTGCTGAGAAACTGGGAGTTAAAGGTGGGATTGCCCGTGAAGGCATTGTCTGTTTCGATCAGTATGTGGGTCCGGGCTACTCTCTGCCAACCGATTCCATGACTGAAGCAGTAAAACTTTTTGCTAAAAATGAAGCCATACTCCTGGACCCTGTATATTCAGGAAAAGCTGCTGCAGGGCTAATTGATCTGGTTCAAAAGGGGCATTTTTCCAAGGGATCAAATGTACTTTTCCTCCACACAGGAGGATCTCCTGCCCTGTATGCCTATATGGATACATTCAGACAGGCTTAAGCAATAACCAACCCCATGGGAGGCTTTTATTTCAAAAGCTTCCCTCGGGTTAAACCAGGGGAGCAACTCAATATGGTTCAAACACAAGAAAAAACAGTGGGAATTATTGGCGGGATGGGACCCGAAGCCACGGTTGATCTTATGCGGCGCATTATTGACCTGACTCCGGCCAAAGATGATATTGACCACATCCGCTGCCTGGTGGAAAACAACCCCAAGATTCCGTCCAGAATTAAAGCCATAATTGAAGGTGATGGCGAAGACCCCGGCCCTTATATGGCAGATATTGGCAAACGCCTGGAAACCTGGGGTGCTGACTTTCTTGTGATTGCCTGCAATACTGCCCACTTTTATTATGATATAGTTCAAAATGCCGTTAACATCCCTGTCATTCATCTCATTGATCTTGTGGCAAACCATGTGAAAACAAATTTTCCCGGCCATGAGAAAGTAGGGATGCTCGCTTCTCCCGCTGTTGCCATAACCGGCCTTTACTCAAAACGCCTTTCAAATCTTGGCATCCAGGATGTTTGGCCGGACCCTTTATACCAGGAAAAGCTTTTTTCCATCATCAAACAGGTTAAAAAGGGGAACACGGGTCTGAATGTTATGGATGACTATAAAAAAGTGTGTGAAAATCTGATTGCTAAAGGCGCCGGGATTGCCATCGTTGCCTGCACGGAGCTGAGCGCACTTGGAGGTGTGTTGCCCGTCACTGCAATCGATGCATCTCAGGTTCTGGCCGCGGAAATTGTTAAAGTGGCTAAAAACTGAGAATTTTAATCAATTATTTCGCTTTTCAATTCTACAATAAAATGATTTCAGTGTTGTTCATCCAGTTGTGTAAATTTGCCTCGGTAGTGCCATACCGGGGGAGGATCACTGTTGCTTTTTTGTCGATCCCAGTTTCTGCGGTGGGACGTGCTCATCTGTTGTTTTTTAAATATCTGTTCATAATCAATTCATAGGTGCCGTCTTTTTTTATCTCGTTAAACACCTCTCGATATTTTTCAACCAGTATTGGAGATATATTTTTAGAGGCCCCAATATAGATACGATTATTTTTAACCGAGGGACCAAATATCATTCTACTGCCAAAAGGAGTATTTAAAACGGTAGAGATTGTTACATTCTTGTCTCCAAACCATGCATCACCTCTTTTTGATTCAAGCATAACAGGGATCAGAGAACTATCTGTAACCGTATGGATGTTATTAAAATTATTTGCCCTTAAAAAAAACTCGGGTGGTGTATCCTGCTGCACCAGGATTTTATTTAATTTTTTTGCCATTAATAACGTTATCGGTTTTCCAGATAAAGAAGCAAACACGAGATTCGACGGCATCACATCAATAACCCATACATAATCTTTTTCGCGTTTTGGCACTCTGGCAAGCGGAA
>JAAEMC010001097.1 GCA_024225895.1 Desulfobacteraceae bacterium
AATTTTCTGGATTTGGCCCAAAATCGGGCATTGGTTGCAATAAACTCGATTTAATAAAGCACGATTCCTAAGATGCGGGCTGCTGCGTAATTTTTACTTTAAAAAACAAAGTGATTTCCTGATACAGGATAGATTCAGTTCGACTATAGTCTGGAAAAGAAAGCTGCGGAATGGCAAACGAATAATAGCTCAATTGATTAGGAAGACAAATCTGGAAAGCGTCAGAATCGGATGGTACTATAAAAATATAAAACCTTTGAAAATCTTATATTTTATAAACCTGTCAATCGGATGGTTGAAAAGAAAAATCCGGTGTGGTATAAATAATCTCATAATAACATTGTTCTCCATTGTATAATGTTATTTTCATCAAAAGCCTATGTTTAATGTTGCAGCATTAAACATAGGCGCCTTCAAAACAAGCAAAAAGTTTTCTACATTCCCAATCAGATAAATAGTAGGGTACTCCATAGAAAAATCTAGTATATTCTGGATTTTTTATTGTCAAGTTGTTTATTGCCCAAATCTGCATCCGACAACCATTTCCGCCAAGTCCCAACAAAAAATACCCTATAAATTTCAATGGTTTAACCTTTCAATCAGAAAATTTCGGATTTTCGTGTAGGTAAATTTCGTACAAAGCACTTTGGCATTTTTTTTAAATAAGAAAGTTGGCCCTGAAATCTGATCATTCGCACGCATTAAAGCCAGCAACTGTGTAATATTTAGAATCGTTTAGTTTTATCCATTTTCCATCCTTTTGGATGGTGACACCATCCCTTGTATCATTTAAAAGTAAAGACAGAAAATAATGAAATGAATAAAAGGGAGTCTCCCATGGAATTGACCATAAACCGAATTAATTCTTTTTTTGAAATCTTGCCGGATACCCTGCGTTTGAAACAGCTATGGGTAGTATTGTTCTTCATTTTGGCGACTGTGTTTTTAAGTCTTGGTATTAAGAATGTTGTCATTGACGAATCTTTAACTAATTATTTTCATGCCGATGATCCGGTCAAGCAGGCATATGACCAGTTCAGGGCCACCTTCAAGGGGGATGAATACGTCTATGTGGTATACCAGGCCAAAGACAATGACATCTTTTCAGACCAATCGTTAAAGGCATTAAAAAAACTCCACAACGACCTGACCAATTATCGCCTGAAATATACCGGCAACACCGAACACCCTCTGGACCACATTGATGAGGTGAAAAGCCTGATCAATGTCCAGTATATGGAGGCCCGCAACGACACCCTTTTTTCCAGAAATTTTATTGGTGACCGGCTGCCCAGAAACCTCCAGGAGCGGGAAAGCTTCCGTCAAAAAGCGCTCAACCACCCGGATTATCCTTTGATATATTTATCTGAGAATTGTCAATACGGCGGCATTGTTATCCGGACGGATTTTAATGCCCAGACCGCCGGACTTTCCCGGGAAACAAAAGCTATTGGTTCTCAAACAAGCAGTTTTGATGATGAAGATCAATTGTTTGCCGATGATGCTAAGTCCATGGAAATCGTCTCAGCCGAAGATGCTGCCGCTGAAATCATCGAAGTCGATATCCGGGAGTATCCCCCGTTTATGAAAGAGATCCGTTCGATTTTATCCAAAAAAGAATATACAGACGCCCTAAAATTCTATCCGGTGGGCAATCCCGTGCTCATGGATTTTTTCACTGTGGCCGTGATCGGAGATATGGAACGCTTAATGTCCATTGTTCTGTTATTGGTTATCATTTTGCTCTGGGTCCTTTTCAGGTCACTTTCAGCCGTTCTCTGGCCAGTCATCATTGTGGCCCTGACCATTATATGGGTTTTAGGATTTGTGGGCTGGTCCAACATAGCCATGTCTGCCATGCTCCAGATCATCATCTTCTTATCCCTGTCCGTGGGTATTGCCGATTCGGTTCATATTTTGTCCGGGTATCTTTTTTTCAGGAATCAAAATTATGACCACAAAACCGCTTTGAATGCCGTGATGAAAAAAAGCGGGCTGGCCTGTCTGCTGACAAGCCTGACCACTGCCGTCGGCCTATTATCCCTGACATTGGTACCCCTAAAACCCATTGCAACTTTCGGGCTCTTTTCCGCTCTTGCCGTGCTGCTGGCTTTTGTTTTTACCATAATACTGCTGCCCTTGATGCTGGATCTCTGGAGCCCGGTATCCAAAAAGAAAACCAAAGATAAAGACCACCTTGTCTTAAGCTCCATAAAAAAAATAGAAAATGTCGGCTTTAATAATGCCGGTTTGATAATTTTTATCTTTGCCGCAGCCTCCATAATTCTTTTCTATGGATTATTGCAGCTTAAGGTTGATTCCAATTTTGTTGAAATCATTAAAAAAGGGATGCCCTTGCGGGCTGCCTATAACCTGGTGGATGACCACATGGGCGGCACCGGCAACATGGAGGTCA
>JAAEMC010001098.1 GCA_024225895.1 Desulfobacteraceae bacterium
AACCCTTCCACAGATATTTTTCTGTGACAGTGACGTTGACGTTTTTGGCAATGCGACGTCGGTAGGGATCATGGTCATACTCAACAAAAGTACCGTCCTCCAGGGTAGCGTTTAGCAGTTCACCGCGGGAAGAATAGGTATAAGTTGAGGCTCCGGTTGTAGTAGTCTTGGTTGTCAGGAATCCATCCAAGTCATACTGGTAGGATGTTGTTCCGACGGTTAATAGATGGGATTCATCATCATAGCCGTAGGATGCGCCTGAGATCCCCCTCAAGGTATTTTCAACACTGGTTTTGGCACCGCTTAAATCATAGGAATAGTCTTCAACCTTTGCCCCGTTTTTGTGAACGGTTTTAAGCCGGTTCATGGAATCATAGGTATAGGCGTAAGTGGTTGTGGCGCCGTTAAGATTTTCAATCTTGGTTTTGATTTTGCCATCTTCAAACCGGTCTGCCACATTCCAGGAAAAGACATCGCCAGATACTGACAGACTTTCAGAATCAGTCTCGCCGTAAGAGTTGAAACTTCTATCCAGAGTGGCCGAGCTGTCAGATACCTGATACGGCAGGCCGGTCTCATTGGTGCCGGGAGCGTTATATCTTAAAATAGTAAAATCCCCGGCTTGGAAATGTTTTGACGGACCAAACCAACCATTTGAAATTTAAAGAAATTCTTTAAAAAATTGACTATTTTTTAGGTTTAAAGCTACCTTTTGGGTATCA
>JAAEMC010001099.1 GCA_024225895.1 Desulfobacteraceae bacterium
CTAATTGGCTTCATCACAAGGTGAATGCTATGTAGTTCAAGAGGGGGGAATATGGATACTATAAAAATTATTCAAGGTGATATCACCAAGGCATCGGTGGATGCCATTGTCAATGCGGCTAATTCCCAAATGCTTGGGGGCGGAGGTGTGGATGGGGCCATTCACAGGGCAGCCGGCCCCGATCTTTTGGAGGCATGTAAAAAAATAAAACCCAAAATGGAGGGGATACGCTGTCCGGTTGGGGAAGCCCGGATCACTCCAGCAGGGAATCTTACGGCAAAATATGTCATCCATGCGGTGGGGCCTAGATATTCCTTTGATAAAAACCCTGAAAATTTGCTTGCTTCGGCCTATCAAAACAGTCTGGATCTGGCGGTTTCCCATGGATGTGTGTCCATTGCTTTTCCGGCAATTTCATGCGGTGTCTACGGCTACCCTCTACAAAATGCTGCAAAAATAGCAGTATCTGTATGCAAAAGGCCTGAGTATAAAGCATTAATTATATATTTTTATCTGTTCAGCCAGGAAATAGCGGCTATATGGATGGATGAGATGGATAACACAAAAAATATCCAGAAGGACCGATTATGAATAAAGATGAATTATCGGAACAGATCAGGGCGCTGGACATGGAACTGGCCCATGCGCTGAA
>JAAEMC010001100.1 GCA_024225895.1 Desulfobacteraceae bacterium
AAATCGATTGTGGTATCAAGAGAATCTTAGGAATCGTTACAAAATAACTTGATCTAAATTGTTTTTCAAAACCCCTTAAAAGACTGGGTATTTTGAAAACAAAAGTTCAAGTAATTTTGGATCCGATCCTTAGCCACACATGATGGAAACAGGTACCGTAGTATCGGAACATAATTTTGCGATTTGCTATAATTTATTTCCAACGAAAGTTGTACTGTCCTGAGTAACCACTGCCAAAATAGGCCCAAAAAGCAGAAACCGCAAACTATAATCAGGCCAGGCTAACCTCCGGCAAAAATCAAATGGTTCAAAAATTCTAGGACCAAAGTCAAACCTCATGAGATGTCTCAATTAAGTTTTAACGGTATAAATTTATGGCATTTAGTAATATTGCCATGATGGGCCCAGGGTTAAAGACAGGTTCTTTGCCATTTGTTTTATTAATGGAAGTGTTTATTATCTTTGATTTATTGACATTATATTTAAAACTGTGCGATTACATTGCAGAACTTTATGGCTCCGGATTTTGGAGGCATTATTTTTTTATGGGCAAATGAGGAAAATAAACTTCTTCATTAAAGCCAATTAAGCTTATTTTAAGGATACTACAAAGGTATGACAGCCAAACACCAGATTTTAGTTGTAGATGACAGCCGAATGATGCGCAGTATTATAAGAGGATACCTATCCGAGTTTGATTGCGATATTGTTGAGGCCTCGGATGGTGCAATGGCTGAATACCTTGTCAAAAAATCCCATTTTGATCTGATTATTACCGATGTCTCCATGCCTGTGAAAACCGGGTTTGAGTTGTGCAGGGATCTTAAAAATGATCCAGCAACCTGCGGTATTCCCATTCTTATCATCAGTTCATTTGATTCTGAAGAGGACATTCATACTGGTTTTCAGGCCGGTGCAAGTGATTACCTTTCAAAGGAGGCGCTTTCCGACCATCTTTTTAATAAGGTTGAAGAAATCCTTTCCAAGTCCGCTTTTAATGCATCCAAGCAGATTATGATCGTGGATGATTCCTCGCTGGTCCGGCATCTGGTTGAAGCAGGGTTGTCAAAGGAAGGGTATCGGATTATTACGGCGTACAACGGTATGGATGCAATGGAAAAATTGGATAATCTGCAGCCTGATTTGATTATTTCCGATATTGATATGCCGGTAATGAACGGATTTGAATTTTGTGAGGCTGTCCAGGCTGATGCCGGGTTAAAAACAATTCCCTTTATTGTTATGAGCACCAACAGCGACCGGGGGCATATGCAGCGGATGCTTCAACGAGGGGCCCAGGCCTATCTTGTAAAACCCTTTAACTTGGATCAACTCAGCATTCTGGTGGATAAGCTTTTGGCCGATCACTTTGTCATGCTGTTAAAGGACCGGGAACGGCTGGAATCTGAAAGACGCATGATGTTGTCCAGTATTACCAGCCTTGTGCATGCATTGGAGGCCAGAGATCCTTATACTAAGGGCCATTCCCTGGCTGTGGCCAGAATCGCTTCAGCCATGGCAAAGCTGTCCGGGGCCGGTAAAGAAGAGGTCCAGTCTGTCATGATTGGTGGACATCTCCACGATATAGGGAAAATCGGTATCAGTGACAGTGTGCTTCTGAAACCGGACTGCCTGAATTCAGATGAATATGCTACCATAAAAGAACATCCCATTATTGGGGCCAACATTCTGTCCCCCATTGAAAGCTTAAAAGACATTATTCCCATGGTTCGCTGTCATCATGAAAGAATTGACGGCAAAGGATATCCCATGGGACTCAAAGGCTCACAAATACCACTTTGGGCCAGGATTACATCGGTTGCCGATACCTTCCATGCATTGACAAGCAATCGTCCCTATAAGACCGGTGTAAAAGCCGAAAATGCCCTGCAGATAATCGAGGAGGCTAAAGGAACACAATTGTGTCCCGAATGTGTCGATCTCTTTATCGAATGGATCAGTACAGATGATGCGAATAAGATTTTTATGGATGAAACCGCCCGGTTTAAATCCCATATGATGCTGGCAGAATAGTTCATACCTGGATTACACAAATATTTTCTTTTTGATCATGAAGATGAAATCTTTTTGTCTGGCTATAGCAAATCGCAAAAATATGTTCCGATACAATAGTACCTGTTTCCATCATGTGTGGCTAAGGATCGGATCCAAAATTACTTGAACTTTTGTTTTCAAAATACCCAGTCTTTTAAGGGGTTTTGAAAAACAATTTAGATCAAGTTATTTTGTAACGATTCC
>JAAEMC010001101.1 GCA_024225895.1 Desulfobacteraceae bacterium
TGCCTATTATCCTGGCAGGACAAAACAATCTTATCGATAACCTTACCTATCGATCTTCTCAACCATTGGCTTCCAGAATAGTAGCCAAAAGCCATCTGCAGGGTATTGATCTGAAAGGGATGGAAAAATATCTGCAGCATCATCTCACCATCGCCGGCGTTGATCAGATGCTTTTTGACCCAACCGCCGTTACTGCCATCCATCAAGGATCCGGTGGGCTTTTTAGAAAAGCAAATCATCTGGCCCGTGGCGCCCTTATCGCCGCGGCTGCTCAACAGTCAACACTGGTTAATGCCGAACATGTCAGATTGGCAGCTACTGAAATCTTTTAATAATTACACGTTAAGGAGGATGTGATGATGACGAACCACGAAAAATGGGTATATGAAAGAAATATAGATGAAATAATTGATCGACTCAGGGAACTTTTGGTAAATATAATGCTGATGAGTATCAAAAAAATTAATGACGACCAGAAGTCCCTTATGGATCGAATGGGATTAAATCAAGATGATGAATTGAAATTCTAAAACTAAAACCGGGCCGGCCTGCCCGGTCGGCCCTTACTTGATTAAATAATCTGAAA
>JAAEMC010001102.1 GCA_024225895.1 Desulfobacteraceae bacterium
ACCCTTACTTTGATTCGAGTACTGGCAAAACAAGCTGGCTGGGATATTCCGGCGTATGATGGATGATCATTTTTCCTTCAACGCTTTTGGTCACGTAACCTTCTTTGCCACCGGTGTTGGAGTTGGGAAAGGAGTATCCATCATGTGCATTCATGATGGCCACCCTGACGCGGTGCCCTTTACTAAAAGTGTTGGCGATTGAGGGGATGGCGATCTCATAGCGAACCACTTTTTCAATGTTCACCCTGCCGTATCCGGACAGGCCGAATTTTTCCATATCCGCACCCGGATGGGGCTGGTGACCAGTCATGGCCGTTATATCGTTTTCCAAGATAACCAGAGTAAAATTGTGGTTGTTGAAAACCGCATTCACAAGCCCGGTAATTCCTGAATGGAAAAAAGTCGAATCTCCGATAAAGGAGACCACTTTCTGGTCTGTTGCCTGGCCAAAGCCACAGGATGTACTGACTGAAGATCCCATACAAATGACAAAATCACCTGAATTCAATGGCGGCAGAAAGCCTAAAGTGTAGCAACCGATATCCGTAGGACAGACAACATCCATTCCTTCAGCAGCCTTTTTCACTTCATAAAAGGTTGCCCGGTGGGAACAACCTGAACAAAGATTGGGCGGACGCATGGGAATTTCAGGTACATCAGCGGTATCGACCTTTTGCTTGGATGTATAATCAATCCCAAAATAATTAGCAATATTGGACCTAACCATGGCAGGATCATATTCATACAGGCGGGTAAAAAGTTCCTCGCTCTTTCCGTTGATGGGAATTGTGATTTTCTCTTCCTGGGCAAAGGCTTTTACCGCTTCTTCCATAAATGGCTCACCTTCCTCAACCACCAGGACTTTTTCACAATCCTTTAAAAAGTCTTTGATCATCTTTTCCGGCATGGGATTGGAAAACCCCAGACGGAGAATCTTTGCATCATTTTCAATACCCAGGTCCTTTACGGCATCCTCTACATAGTGAAAGCTGACACCATTGGCAATAATCCCTTTTTTCCCGGACCCTTTAACAAAATTATATTCTGATTCTTCACTGATGGCCTTGGCCTTGTCCAGGTTTTCCAAAAGCTTTACATGAAGCTGCCTTGAAACCGCAGGTACTGACACGCATCGCATGGGGTCTCTTTCAAAATAACCTTGGGTCTGCCTTTCTTTGATCTCTCCAAAGGTAACAAAAGCATTGGAATGGTTAATACGGGTGGTGGTCCTCAAAAGGACGGGTTCACCCAGGCTTTCTGAAAGCTCAAAGGCATTTTTGATCATTTCTTTGGCTTCGGGAATCGAAGAGGGTTCCAGCATGGGCAGCCCGCCGAATTTTGCATAATACCGGTTGTCCTGTTCATTCTGGCTTGAAAACATGGCAGGATCATCTGCTGATAAAATAACAAGACCGCCTTTTACACCAACATAGGCAAGGGTCATTAAGGGATCTGCAGCAACGTTCAGCCCCACATGTTTCATCATGCAGAAAGTCCGCAGTCCGGAATTGGCTGCAGCGGCCGCCACCTCCAAAGCGACTTTCTCATTGGTGCTGTATTCAAAATAAAGATCAGATTCCTGGGACATCTGAAAAAGATTGAGGGATATCTCTGATGACGGCGTGCCCGGATAAGTTGTGGCAAACGCAACACCTGCTTCAATCGCACCTCTGGCAATGGCCTCATTCCCCAGGAGCATGATTTTCTCACCTGGGTTATCTTTTAATAATTTGTGCATGTGATCTCCTTATATTAAGCACGTTTTTTATAAAGCCAACGCATGTAATTTTTTCATACCTTCAAAGGGCTTGGTACGCCTTACATCAGGCAAGGTTTCCCCATGAATGGCATCAGATTAAAAAACCTTATGTCAATTATTACACATGATCGACACCATTATTAACTAATATGATGTTTTAACGCTCGCTTTTATAAGCTGGTCAGCATACCTTTTGGGTATACCGGCCTTTTTTATCTTTTCAGAAGCTTTTTGGCAATCATACGCAATATGCCTTGATTCAACAGTATTTTGTTCAGAATCCCATATCACATACTTAGCTTCATTATAGCCGTCACGTGGCTGTCCAACGCTACCGGTATTAATAATATATCTACTGGTTTTTGCAAGAGAAAAAGTCATTTTTCTTAACTTTTTGGTTTTAAGCTTGCCGTTGCTGTACATGTAAATCCTTGACTGGTGGGTATGCCCGACAAATGAAACCCTTTGAGAAAGATCGCACATGATGTGTTCAAGTGCCTTATCAGCCAGTTTTATAATATACTTTCCAATAAAGTCCGGCGGAACACCATGAACAAACCTTGCATCATATTTGACCAGATATGGCGGAAGTGATTCAATAAAGGCCTGACCATGGGGGGATATCAGCCTTCGATTGATTTCAAGGGCTTTTCTGGCGTAAGGATTAAAGGTTTTCAGATACTGGTCATCTAAAAAGGCAAGCTCATGATTCCCTAAAACAGAAAGTATGGATCTTTTTTCAAGTTCTAAAATAACCTCTTCCGGTTCAGGCCCATAGCCAATATTATCTCCAAGGCTGATGGTCTTATCAATCTTGTTTTTTGAAATATCCTCAAGGACAGCAGTCAAGGCTTCCATATTGCTGTGAATATCAGAAATAACGGCGAGTCTCATTTCTTCTTGTCCAAAAGCCTTTTTAATTCGCCTTTATCAAATTCATAGACCGTATTACAATGATGGCATCTTGTTTCCAAAGGGAACGGTCCGTTCTCCTTGATATCCGCCAATTCTTTTTTCGGAAGGCTGGCAATATAT
>JAAEMC010001103.1 GCA_024225895.1 Desulfobacteraceae bacterium
CTTGATGCAAAAATTAAAAAGCCTTGCCCAAGAACATAACTGCGTTAAAGCCTGGGGGGAAACCGGTCTTGATTTCAATCGAATGTTTTCGCCCCCAAAAGACCAGGAAAAATGGTTTTCGGCTCAACTTGAGATGGCAGGCGAGCTTGATCTGCCCCTTATTTTCCATGAGCGTGAATCCAAGGGAAGGTTTTATGAAATCTTAAAGGCAGACGGTCCCAAATCCTGCAGAGGTGTGGTCCATTGCTTTTCGGGAACCAAAGAAGAGATGTTCAAATATCTGGATTTAGGATATCATATCGGTATCACCGGGATACTGACTCATCAAAAACGGGGAGAATACCTAAGGCAGATTGTCCCGTTAATCCCTGATGACCGGCTCCTCATTGAAACAGACGCCCCGTATCTGACCCCTGCTCCTGAAAAAAACAAAACCCGCCGCAATGAACCCGCCTTTGTAAAATCAGTATTGTTAAGGCTTGCCAAAATAAAAGATCAGGATGCTGAATCTCTTTCGCACATTATTTTTGAAAACACAAAAAGTCTCTATGGTATTGATGCGGTATAGAAGTAGTAAGGTTTCACTTTTTGATAAATAAAAGCGCCTCCTTCCCCAAGGAATTTTATAGAAAGCGCCTATTGGTCTATTTTTTTTCCATCAGTGTTGTTACAGCCTTCTCCAGGCCATCCAAAGAGAGTTCATACATGGGAAAAATCTTTGAAACGGCAAGAATGGAATGGGTATATCCCCACATATGTTCTGCCACAGGATTGAGCCATACACTATGGGAAAATGTATCCTGTAAAAATTTAAGCTGCTCAAGGCTTGGCCGCCCGCTTCTTTCAGAAATATGAATGGAGCCGTCATGGGCCATGAGCTCGTAAGGGGCCATACTGGCATCCCCCACTATAATGAGCCGTGTTTCCGGGTCAAGCCGGGCAAAATCCATCACCTTTTTAGATTTTTTGTACCTGGACGGGTCTTCCCATAAAAAATCATAGATAGTGTTATGAAAAAAATAGGTGTTGACTTCCTTGAACTGACTTTTGGCATAATCAAACAAGGTCTGAACCACTGAGATATAAGGGTCCATGGACCACCCACCATTATCTATCGCCAGGATCACCTTGAGACGGTCTTTTAAACTCCGGTCAAATATCAGTTCAATTTCCCCGGCATTTCTCATGGTTTCTCTTATGGTCTCATCAATATTAATCTGGTCTTTTGGACCGGATGGAATCATATTTCTCAAGCACTTTAATGCCTCGCCAATTTTGGCCTGAGTCAGGGGACCAGCCGTGGAATAATCCTTGTAACGCCTTTCATTGGCCACCTTTACGGCAGACTTGTTCCGTGATTCTCCACCCACCCGCATACCACCGGGATGGTATCCTGAATGCCCAACAGGGGAATAGCCGCCGGTACCGATCCATTTGCCACCACCGTCATGGCGGCCATCCTGGTCCTTGAGGCGTTTCTTAAAATACTCGATCAATTCCTCTGGAGACATTTTGTTTAGTTTCTCTTCAGAAATGCCTAAAGCATCTGCCGTCATCTTAGGATGTTGGAGCCATTGGTCCAGCATGGCCCGGGCCATCTCATCAATGATAAAGCCATCGTCTTCCGGCAACGGCACTCCCTCAAAATGATGGGCAAAAACCTGGTCATAGAGATCAAAATATTTTTCGCTTTTCACCAGGACTGCGCGGGCACAGGTATAAAAATCATCCAGGCTGTTGATTATTCCCTCGTACATGGCTTTTTGCAAGGTCAAAAACGAGGTGGGCGTCACCGGGATTCCAACTTCTTTTAATGTGTAAAAAAATTTAACAAACATACTTCACCACCTGATGGCATCATTCAAAAAATTTAAAAAACAGCAATTTTAAGCTGCCTGATCAACCGTTCATCATCAATTAGGGCTAAAACAGTCTCTTGCGTTCGGTAAGGTTTCTGGCCCGCTCATAATCAGGGCTCTTCTTAAACAAAACGCCTAAAAACGGCAGCTTCCCTTTGATCAGATCTTTTTCATGGAAATCCGCATCTGCAATCAATGCACGTATCCAGTTGATCAACTCCCGTGTGGCAGGCTTTTTCTCAACCGCCTCAATCTCCCTCATGCGATAAAAGGCATCAATGGCATTCCCGGCCAGTTTGGAACCAATCTTTTCAAAATGAACATTGATAATCTTGCGCATCATCTTGGGATCAGGAAAGGCAATGTGATGGAAATTACACCGGCCTAAAAAGGGATCTGAAAGGTCTTTTTTTGCATTGGAAGTAATAATGATAACCGGCCTGTGGCGTGTTTTTATGGTTTTATCGGTTTCAATGATATCAAACTGCATCTGGTCAAGAACGTCCAGCATGTCATCTTGAAAATCCGTGTCTGCCTTGTCGATTTCATCTATCAACAGCACGGTTCTCTTATCTGCACAAAACGCCTGCCCGATTTTC
>JAAEMC010001104.1 GCA_024225895.1 Desulfobacteraceae bacterium
GATAAATACAAGGGTTCAAAGATTTTCAGGCTTGAAGAAAACTACCGGTCTTCTGATGAAATT
The DNA here is from genome assembly GCA_024225895.1 of Desulfobacteraceae bacterium. Taxonomy (GTDB): domain Bacteria; phylum Desulfobacterota; class Desulfobacteria; order Desulfobacterales; family Desulfobacteraceae; genus JAAEMC01. The sequence continues at coordinate 64 of JAAEMC010001104.1, forward strand.
GTCCAGGCGGCAAATGATTTAATCGATTATAATCCTGATAAGATGGATAAAAAATGTTTTTCCAGAAAAAAAGGCGGTGTAATTGAAATTTATGATTTTATGTCAGATACCCATGAAGCTGAATGGGTGGCAAGAAGAATAAAAGCGCTGAATCAGACCGGCAGCGGTATCCCCTATGACCAGATGGCTGTGGTCTACCGGACCAAATTTTGCTCACTTCCCTTTGAAAAAATGTTCAGAGCCTTTAGGGTACCGTATCGTATGATGGGTTCCCAAGGTTTTTTTGAGCGTATGGAAATTCTGGATATCAACTCCTATTTAAGCGCAGCCTTTTTTCCCAGCGATGATGTTTCGTTTGAGAGGATTGTGAACACGCCCAAAAGGGGTATCGGTCCTTCCATGATCAAAAAGATTGCAGCCATGCGGACCCAGGGACAAGGTCTTCAGGGTGCGGCCAGGGTTATGGTTAAAGACCGGGTATTGACTAAAAAAGTTCATGAAAATTTATCCTGTGTACTGGATCTTCTGGATACCATTAAAGTATTGCCGCCGGCCCGGGCCATGGAAACCATCATTGAACAGACCGGGTACCATGCTTACCTGGAAAAAAAGGTGAAAACCAAAGCAGAATTCATCTCCAAAAAGGAGAACATCGAACAATTGATCTATACGGCCAGGTCCAAGTCAGACATGTTGGAGTATCTTGAAGAAGCGGCTTTGATCAGGGAAGATAAAGAGGATGATGAGGATAAGGATCAAACAGGTGTTTCCCTTCTGACAATTCATTCGGCAAAAGGTCTTGAGTATGATACGGTGTTCATCGTCGGGTGTGAAGAAAGGCTTTTCCCCCACTGGCGTTCAATTGACGAAGGAGATAAGGCGCTTTTTGAAGAGCGTCGGCTCATGTATGTGGCCATGACCCGGGCGGAACGGTTTTTATATTTGACCCATGCCAATTTCAGAAAAGGTGAGTTTGCCACCCCAAGCCGGTTCATTGATCAGATCAAGGAGTGTATGTCCTAATGCATATTATTTTTATGATTCAAGGCTGTTTTTTTGTCAATTGTCTCTAAAATTTTTAATGATGGTAAAGGCATCATTCCTACCCCTTGCAAGGGAATCTATTTAACTCTTTTTTTTACCGTTTTTACCACTATTACCGGCGTGGGAATCGTGGTGCCGCTGCTTCCCATTTACGCCCATGATCTGGGTGCTGCCGGTATGTATGTGGGTATGATATTTGGTGCGTTTTCCATGTCCCGGATATTTCTTTTGCCGGTATTTGGAAGGCTTTCCGATCAGAAGGGACGAAAACCATTTATTGTTGCAGGGTTACTGGCCTATTCCCTGATATCTGCTGCCTTTATTTTTTCCAACAGTATTGAAAGTCTGATCTTTATCCGGTTTATCCAGGGTGCGGCTTCTGCCATGATCATGCCCGTAGTCCAGGCCTATGTTGGTGAAATTACCTCTGAAGGCTCTGAAGGATATTCCATGGGTCTTTTTAGCCTGTCCATGTGTATCAGTCTTTCCATAGGCCCTTTGATCGGCGGCAGCATAAAGGATCTATGGTCTATGAATGCGGCCTTTTGTCTGATGGGCGCCTTTTCCACAATTGGTCTGTTATTGTCCATCCTCTTTTTACCGGCAACAGCCGATGAAAAGATTGAATCAAAGAAAAACGGTGTTGTCCCATGGCTTTTTATTTTGAAAGACAGGGGATTGTTTTGCCTTGTTGTTTTCAGATACGCCTATACTGCTTGTATTGGTATTATCTGGTGTTTTTTACCACTTTATGCAGATCTCCGGTTTTCCTCTACCGGTGCGTCCACCGGGTTCTTAGTAATGCTCGGTGTTTTTGTGTCCGGCATGCTGAACCTTCCCATGGGGTATGTTGCCGACCGGTTTAACAAGACTGTCCTCATTGTTTTGGGAGGAACGTTTTCCACCATAGGTATGATGATGATGGCCTGGGCAGATTCTTATTTCGGCCTGGTAGCAGCGGTCAGCGTATTTGGATTGGGCGGTGGAGTGGCCATGCCATCCATAATGGGGCTGGCCGTCATCAAAGGAGAACAAAAAAAAGCCATGGCATCAGTCATGTCTGTGATGACAGTGGCACACAGTCTGGGAATGTTTACAGGTTCCATGACTGCGGGTTTTATCATGGATTTTCTCAGTTTAAGATTTTCCTTTCCTTGCGGTATGGTTCTCATGGCACTGGGAACTGTGACCTATCTAATCTGCCATGAGAGGCCGTATACGTTGGCAAAAGAAACGGATTAAATTGCGGATGCAAAGTTTTATTACCTGTTTTATTTTTTTAATTTCTCTTTATAGGTTTTCAGGCGGGTAATCTCATATTTTAAAAGTTCAATTTTTTCTGTGGTTTTCTTTTTATCCCTTTGTTTTCCTGCCTTCTCAAGTTCGGTAGCAGCCTGTGATAAATCCTGGGCAGTAAGATTTCCTGCTCCGCCCTTAATGGCATGTGATTCTATAAATATGGTTTTATAATCTTTTTTTAACAGGGCGTTTTCAATCAGGACTACCTGGTTTTCAACCCGGCCTAAAAACTGTAGAAAAATATCATTGAAAAATTGAACGTCATTACTGAACTCCTGGTAGGCTACGGATAAATCCATGGTGGTATCTTCAGGCTCTTGACCAGGGTCAGGGTGAACAGAATCCCATGGATCAGCCAAAGAGGGAGTAAGATCTGATTTTTTATCATCACCTAAGCCCCATTTTTTAACTATATTGAGCAAATCTGCTTTTTTTAATGGTTTGGTAATGAAATCATCCATTCCGGCATTAAGGCATTTTTCCCTGTATCCTATAATGGCGTGTGCTGTCATGGCAATAATAGGCGTCCGGATCCCTGGGTGTGATTTTTCATGGTTGCGGATCTGATGTGTGGATTCATACCCGTCCACCACCGGCATTTGAATATCCATTAAAACAAGGTCAAAAGTTTGTTTTTTAAAAAGTTCAAAAGCAATGAGCCCGTTTTCGGCAAGGGTGACATCAAATCCTTCCCTGGTCAGATGCTGTAGTGCAATCTGCTGGTTGGTGGGATAATCTTCAGCCAGAAGAATGCGGGGCTTTCCAATATCTGGTTTTTTCTTTGTTTCTTCTTTGGCGGTGTTGGTATCCCACGCATTGTTGAGGTTTTTATCATGGTCCAGAATACCAAGAATATGTGACTTGAGCGTCTTTGGTTTGATAGGTTTTGTTAAGCTGCCTTCAATGCCTATATCCTGGCAGATCTTTCCATATCCGATAGTGCCGGGTGATATGAGTATGATGACCGGAATGCTGCAAAGGGATATGTTTCGTTTTAATTCCTTTGCAAATTTAATTCCATCCATCTGGGGCATTTGAAAATCAGCTAAAATCAAGTCAATGCCTTTGTCTGTTTTCAATGATTCAATGAGATGGGTAAAGGCTTCTCTGCCGTTGGAAGCCTGGATTGTTTCTATTCCCCAGGCCTTTAAATATTCACAATACACATACCGGCTGTTCTTGTGATCGTCCACTACAAGAATGCGCAGCTTTTTTTTGTCCATTGGAGAAAAAAGGTCCTTATTATGGGGGAACAGGTTACCGTCCTTTTTTAAAACAACGGTGAACCAGAAGGTGGACCCCTTTTTAGTATCACTTACAAAACCTATGTCGCCTCCCATCATATGGACCAGTTGTTTGGAAATGGTGGTGCCAAGACCGGTGCCGCCATATACTCTGGATGTGGAACCATCAGCCTGGGAAAAACTGTCAAAAATCCGGGCCTGCTTTTCTTCCGGTATCCCAATGCCGGTATCTTTAACACAAATTTTGATTTTCACGCTTTCATCCATTTCTTCAAAGGCATCCTGCCAAATGAAGATTTCCCCCTTGCTGGTGAATTTCAGGGAATTTCCCACCAGGTTGGTTAAAACCTGCCGTAATCTTCCCGCATCACCTAAGAATTGTTCCGGGGCATTGGGTGGTAAAAATGAAATAAATTCCAATCCTTTTTTCTGGGCATTGATGGCAAAGACAGAAGAGGATGCTTCAAAAAGATCTCTTAAATTAAAGGGGCTCTCGTCCAGTTCAAGTTTTCCGGCTTCAATTTTTGAAAAATCAAGAATACTGTTGATGATGTCCAAAAGGGATTCCCCTTCTTTCCAGATGGTATGGGCCAGTTCTTTTTGATCGTCATCCAGCCGGGTTTCCAGCATCAGTTCCACCATACCCGTGATCCCATTTAAAGGGGTTCTGATCTCATGGCTCATATTGGCAAGGAATTCGCTTTTTGCACGGGTGGCTTCTTCGGCTTTTGTTTTGGCCGTTTTCAGCTCGGCCTCAGTCTCTTTCAAGGCTTTGATATTGGTGATGACGCCTTCAATTCCCAACGGGTTGCCTTTTTGGTCAAAAAAATATTTGCTGCTGGTGATCACAGGGACGGTACTGCCGTTTTTATCATAGATGGTCAATTCAAAATTGGTTGTCTTCTTTTCTTGGCTCAGGGTATCGACAAAGGTATGAAAAACAGGGCTGTTTTTAAAAAAAAGATCGCATATGTCTTTACCCAGTATCTCCTGCTCCGAGTCATATCCCAGCAGTTTCGTCCCCGAGGGGCTGATCATGATCAGGTGGTGGTTGATGTCGGTCCTGTAGAAAATGTCCTGCATGTTTTCGATAATTTTTCGGTATTTTGTTTCGCTTTTTTTCAAACGATCTTCAGCAGTTTTTCTTTCTGTTATATCCCTAACAACCGCTTGTATAACCTGTTCGCCGTCCAATTCCATATAAGTGAGCAAAACTTCGGCCGGGAAAGCCTGTTTGGTTGTATAATTATGATGGGTCCATTCAAACATATTGCGGCCGGCTTTTATTGTCTGCGTGATTTTTTCATTGGCCAAAGCAAATGATTCCTTGCCATTGCTTTGAACTTCGGGAGAAAGATCTGCCGGATGCAGTTTGAGGAATTGCCTTTTATGCGTGCATCCAAAGAGTTTGAGGGTTTGATAATTACAGTCGATAAATTTGTCCTCATTTAGAAGCATAACAGCGTCCGAACTTGCTTCAAAAAGGGTTTGGTATTTTTTTTGAGTGAGTTTGCGCTCCGAGATTTCATCTGCCAGGGCTTTAGTGCGTTCTTTGACCAGTGTTTCCAACTGATCCCGGTGCTGGCGAAGTTCATTTTCCAGTATCATTCGCCCTGTAATATCCCGTATCGTGCTGATCCATGCCTTCCTGCCCTGGTATTCGGTTTCATCGGTCCGGATTTCCACAGCAATTTTACGGCCGGATTTTGTAATGTGGGTATACCTGGTGGGGTTATCCTTGCTGATGTGCATTAGGTTTACATTCACCCGCGCAAGTTCTGCCTTTGGATGGAAATCATGGGGGGTTTTGCTTTTTACTTCTTCTTTGCTGAATCCGTAGGTTTCCAGAAACGCATCGTTGCAATCCACAATATGATAGTCTGTTTGATCAAAGACAAATATGGGATCGGCGATGTGATTAAACAGGCCTTTATATTTTTTTTCTATCTTGTGTCTTTCTTTAAATGTCTGGTCCAGGTCTGTTTTAATCACCTTTAAGGCATCGTAAATCGTTTTAAAGGGATGGTCTTTTAAGATGGATTCTACATTAAACCCCTGTTCATCCCAGTTGATGGAACCGATATAGGACAGCAGTTCATCACGATATTGTTTCACTTGAGATTCCGGGATTGTCCTGGGGGCGGTTTGCTGGTCTGATTTGGGAAGCGATTTTAAATCCGGCGGGTTTTTCAGGACGGCCATGGCTCTTTTAACGGCATCTTCATAGGTATCCACTGCTGCCATGGGAATGGGAACTTTTTTTAAGCGCTTGCCAAGGTTGTACATCCATTGGATGGGCTTGGGAACATTATAGATATAATGGGCAATAAGATGTGCTTTTTTATATCTTTGAAATAAAAGTTCTGAAAAGGTTAAGCGGGTACTTTTGGATGGAATGTTTTCAAGCCCGCCGTAATCACTGATTTCAATATAGGGCTTTCCCGTAAGCCCCATCTTTTCCCGGAAAAGGTCATATGCTTTAAAAATGGCATGTGTGCCCTCCTGATTTACCAGACCCTTGGGAATGGAACTGACGATATTTTCTCCGATGAGTTCGTAAGTAACCTTATAGCGATGTGTTAAAAAGACATTGGTCCACTCAGGACTGCTTTTAACAGGCATTCCGGATACAGGACATTGCCGTTGCAAAGACAAATCCTTTTCTTTATTCGTTTTTGCCGGATTCATGGGCTTAATTTATCGCAATTTTCCATTTCAATTGTCCAGGTATGCAGATCATACAAATGGTATTATTGCCTTAATTTATTGGATTATCAAGGGCAAACCCGGAAATATTCGAGCTGAATCCGTTTTAGGCGGGCCAAAGGATATCAACCGGCCGTTGCTCGGCGATCAGCCAAATGCCGCAGCCCTTTTTTACAGGCGTTGCCTGGGACGGGTTGACAAGGATGGAATCATCAGTAAACTTTATGGCAAAACTCAAATAATCATATTTATTTTTCAAATAATCATGAAGTTCCCACCAAGTCAGATCATGGGCAAGTTCAGGTAAAACGATATAATATATTTCCTGGTCATCATTGTTTTGCAACAACACCTGTAAGGGAATGTGGACCTTGTCCTGCATTGCCTGGACCATAACCTCGGCCGTCATCTGCATGATAATTTCAAAATTCCCCGGCACACTGGAAAAGGTGTCCAAAGAGGAGGAAGAATGGCAGTGGACAGTTACATTGCAGGCTTCATTTTTTAATTTCAACGTATTGACAAGGGCAAAGAGATTTTCCTCATCATTTCCAGTATGGATGATGACATTGGCGGCCTGGGAGATATTGGCCTTTTCCAAAGTCTCTTTGGTGTCGGGCCGTCCTTTGATAAAAAAGATATCCGGGTTTTCCGGTAAGGGATGCCGCTTTATGTTTGCTGCCAGGACGATCTCCCGGTTGGACCAGTTTTCGTCTTCAAGGATCTGTTCCATGAGATACTGAGTTTCATCGGTCGCCCCGACCAGTACGATATGATTTTTGTTGTGATATGTTTCTTCGCCATGCATTTTTTTGTCTCTCCTTTCAATTATCGATGATGCCACATGGGTAATAAATGCAGCACCCAGCCCGATTCCCATGAACATGGGCAAACATACGGCAATGGCCTTTCCTAGAGGGGATGCAGGGTATATATCTCCGTATCCCACAGTGGTGCTCGTGACAATACTCCACCACAATGCCTGCCCTAAATGGGTTAAAGCAGATTCCTTGGGCTCAACCAGTGTGATGGAAAAACTGGACAGGGCAAGCAAAAGCATATAGGCCAGTATCAGGGAGAACCCTTTTCTCTTTAGCACTGGTTTAACAAGTTGTTTTATAAAATAGAGCAAAACAAGATCTTCCTTTTCCTAATTGTAGAACATCTCAATACCTTTTTATCTACAACATCTGTGTTTATTTTTCACCTGGAATTTTTCATTCATCAGTCATAGAGCCAGGATTCATGGTTGTAATAACTTAACAATGCCGGATAGAGGATGGTATTGATCTCTTGTTGATCGGTTGCAAGGTCGTGTTTGCCAAAGGTAAGCTCGCTTTTAAAAACATCGGGTGTTAAAAAGCGGGTTTGAACCGGTATATTAATTCGGTCTATTCTTTGATAAATTTTTTCTTTACTGATGGCAGGATCCCATGCCAGAAACCATCCCCAATCCCCAAAGCTTGGGACATTCTCATGGAAGGGCAGGGTCTGAAACCCGGCGCTTTCAAGGGTTCTGCCAATACATAAAAAACTTTGCTTGGCAAGATAGGGAGAGGTGGACTGGACCACCATCATCCCGTTAAAAGAAAGGTGCTTTTTAACTTTTTTGTAAAACTGCCTGGCATACAGCTTGGAAAGCTCAGGTGTCGAAGGGTCCGGCATGTCCACAATGATGACATCAAAGAAGCCTTTGATCTTTTCTAAAAATTTATCCGCATCCACATTCATGACATTTACATCTGCAATTTTAACGGATTCTGGTTGATTTCCCTTTTTTATTTTTTGATTTCCTTCCATGTAAATCCGTGACTGGATACCCTGGGTAATACCTTTTTCGGTAATTTTAACCAGCCTGGCATCCTCAAAAGCATTCTGGTTTATTTTGGCTAACAGGGGATGGGTTGCAGCAAGCTTTGTCATGGCGGGATCCAGGTCCACCAATAGGATTTCTTCCACATCCTTGTATTTTAAAACTTCGCGAAGGGCACATCCGTCACCTCCCCCTAAAATAAGTACCTTTTTGTGCTGCGGAACAAGGTTCATCACCGGGTGGACCATGGGCTCATGGTAGCGGTCCTCATCTATGCTGCAAAATTGAAGGTTACCGTTTAAAAAGAGCCGGACTTCATCAAAGGGCTTATAATGGGTGATGGCAATATGCTGGTACCGGGTGATTTTGCTGAATACAATGGGATCATCATACAAAGGCTGTTCAATCTTAAGGTTCCACTGCCGGTTATTAGTATATCCTGTCACGACCAGAACAAGGGTGATACTCATAACAAAGGCAATAAAAAGCCTTTTTTTGATCAGGCCTTTTTTTGAAAAATAAAGAAAGGTGACAAAGGCCAGGGAAAAATTGATACCAGCCGTTAAAAAGGCAGCCTCGGTAATAGGGGTAAAGCGAAGTAAAATAAAAACATATATCAGGGCACCAATGAGACTTCCTATATAATCCGCACTTAAGATACTGCCCAGGTTGGTGGAGAGCTCCTTGCTGTAATCATTGTTGATTCGGATAATCACAGGAATTTCAAGGCCGATCATAATCCCGATGAGACTTACAAAGGCATATAGCACAATTGTGTAATGGCTGGTATACCCGAAAGAAAGGTAAGTTAAGGTGGGCGAGAACCCGCCGGTCAACGCAAGTCCTGTTTCAATGCCGATAAAGGCATAGACCAGATGCCTTTTATGTATCCTGGACTGGATCAGGGAACCGAATCCCATCCAGAACAGCATCAGTCCGATGACAATGGCCCATTGCTCAAAGGAATTGCCCAGAATCATGGATGCCAGGCTTGCCTGGATATATTCTAATATAATACCGCAGGCACCGCTGGCAAACATGCAGGCACACAGCAGAAAAGAAGCAAAGTTGAACCGTGCTCTTTGCGTTAAACCCATAAATTACATGGAAAAGGCAATGACAATAGCCACGGCATTCACGGCACTTTGGACCACAATCAAAGCTGCTACATTTTTGTCTTGTTCAACTTCTACGGCCACCTTGGTGGTGGGTAAAAGGACCCGATCGATAATCATCCGGAATAAGAGCAGCATGACCATGCCGAAAACCGTATACAAGGCAAAGCTGATAATGTCGTTGGACCACCCTGTAAAGGGCCCGGATATGCTCCCTTTTAGTACAATGCCAAGAGCAATGAGAACGCCGCCAAGGCCGATACCGGCAGCCGGGTTGTTATTTTTAATTTCATCCCTGACATGAAACGGGGTAATCACTTCATACAAAAGCCCGAACAATAGCAGGGCAAGCTGGCCCAATATGAAAAAGAGAATGGCACTGAAAAGGGCCTGGAGAAATGAGCCGCCGGTCCCGGATATGCTTCCGTTGAGGATAAAACCCGTGGCAATATACATGCAGGCCTCAACAATGCCCACTGCTGTATTTCCGATTTCTTTTTTACCATCGTCATGGCTGAATTCTTTGATGCATTCTTTATCATTGTCGATATGGCCCAGCATGATAAAATCATTGATAAACCGGCAGGAAAACATGCAGCCGATAATAATGAAGCCGTCAATGGTCAGAAATAAGGTGTCGGTCCAAAAACCTTTGGATTCGCCGGCAAGAGCGCCGGAAAGGGCAATGGCAATCCCAAGATAGAGGCCTGCTCTTCTAAACCCCACGGCTTTATTGCCGTCATCAATATGGACATCGTCATCAAACTCTTTGGTTCTAAAGTCATCCAGGCTCTTGGCAAGCCAGATAAACAATACACAGATAATCACATATACAAATCCCTGACCAAAATTGGCGAGAGTTGCCGCTAAATTCATTTGATTCCTCCTTGACCTGTTATTTGCCTTTGGCCTTTGGCCCGCCGCCGCGAAGTTTTGAACCCGCGCCCCTGACAGAGGCTGCTGATGTTTTTAGCCCGCCGCTTTTGGCAAAGTTCGTACTTTGAAACCTGGGTGATTTTTTAATGTAATTGCCGTAGGTGCCGTATTTCTGGAACCCCTTTTTTGTTTTGCCGAAATAGGGTTTTTTATGCCTGTAATCCCTGTTCCATCCCCTCCAGGAATTGTAATAAAAATAGGTGGGCGGAAAGAAAAAGAGATTGGAAAAAAAGGCCCATTTGCCATACCAGCCCCAGAAACTTTCCCCTTTTTCATCCTTTTTCCATTCCCCGTATTTAGGGTTGCCCACATAGGCCATCCCGGGCGGTGCTGCCTGGGCAAGCTGGTCTTCTTCAAATACCCCATAGGGCTTTGAGAGAATAGCCATACCCATAAATTCAAGGTTTTGATCAAAAAAGGAGGCATTTACTTTTTCCCAGCCAGTCTCCTTTGTTTCCCCGTTTTCCTCCAGCAGATATTTATGATAATAGGCTTCCTGGAAGCTATCTACATAAAATGAGGCTGCATTGTGGCCCATGCCCGGCCACTGGGCTGTCGGCTCAATCTTGAGCTGGGGCCAGTGGGCGCCAATGTTGTTGACCAGTTTGGAACCGCCCCATCCCGGCTGGATTTTGGCAATGCTGTCCATTTCATTTTCAGATAAATATTCATAGGTTTCCGGACTGAGCGGACGGGTAAATGTTGCAAATTTGGGGTTGTAATAATCGGAGTTTTCATTCCAGGATTCCCGTTTGACAGTCACTGAATATTCTTCTTTCATGTCCTTTAGGACCTTGGTGTAGCTTAAGTAAAGGCCGGCAACAGCCTTTTTAAATAAGGGCTGTTTTTCCTTGGCGGTTTCCAGACTTTGGGATATGCCGTCCACACCATCGGTAAAGGCTGCATAATCAGCGGTTTGATTGCTTTGATGCTGGCTCGCCACCTTATTGATAACCTTTAAATGATCTTCAGACTGTCTTTGAAGCGCTAAAAACGAGGCAAACTTGGCATCTATTTTTTCAACATTATCCGGGAAATCATTTTTAGCCTTTGCCACTTCATTTTTTTTAAGATCCGTGACAATCCCGGTCAGCTGCACCAGATTTTTTTCAGATTGATTTTTAAGGCTGTCGATATTTTTGATGTTGTCCTGGATTTTGGCAAATCGTTGTAAAGGATATTTAGACAACTCCCTGGCACCTGAAATAACGGTATTAATCCGTTCCATCTGCTGGGTGACCTGGGGGGCAAGAGAGAATTTATTTTTGGAGATCAAGGGTTTGAGCTCTTTTTTGTAAAGGCCCGATGCCCTTTCAAGTTCAGCCTTTGCCTTTTGAAAATTTTGTGCCCAATTCTCCTTTTGAGCGAATCTTTCCATTGGTTTAAATTCGCCGGATTTTGTGAGCTGATCATAATTTTTCTGATCCTGGGATATGGTGGAATCAACATATTTGATGGTATTGGGAATGTCTTTGGCCTGTTTTTTAAGCTCTTTTGGCAGACCTCCGCCGCAGGACGCTAAAAAACAAGTCAGCATCACAAGCGCCATGGTAAAAAACAATGATTTTGTTTTTTGGGTAAACACCTTTTTATGCTCCTTTGCTTAACACACGGATATTGCCGGGTTCAACCGGAAGGCTTGTATAGATCTGGTAAGATTCTTTGCCGGATCCTGAATCCCATTCCTCAATTGTGAGAAATTTTAAAGCGCCCTCGTTTTCAAATTCATACATATAAACCTTTTCTTCTTTGGTTCCTCTCAGATAGATGGCTGCCCAGTCATCTTCGTACCAGAATTTTTCCTGGTTAAATACAACGGCATCCTTGTCATCGGCGATCTGGTCCAGATCATCTTCATCAATATTTTCGCCTGCTTCATCCTTTAAGTTCCTGAAAGACAGGCGTTCCAGGGTCATTGCGATTTCAAGTTCATCATCATATTCCCACTCGAAATTAAAGGTTTCACCTGTTTCAAGACAAAGACAGGTCA
>JAAEMC010001105.1 GCA_024225895.1 Desulfobacteraceae bacterium
GAGTTCGTTATTGAGCCATTCCAGGATTTTTTTGGAGGATTCCATTTTGTTGGCCAGGTTGTATTCAATATATTTATTGGCAAGTGTATTTGCCATTTTTGCTGCAAGGACCGGATTTTTATCTTTTACCTCAATCTTGAGCAGGCGCGTGTCTTGGATCTGGGTGATTCCAATTTTTTTTTGAATGGTATTGATGAGTCCCGAATGTTTTTCATTTTCTGAAGGTGGCGGGCTGTTAATTTTAAAGATTAATTTTAAATTGGCATTGAATTGCTGGATGATTTTTTTTAAGGGATTGATTTCAAGGGCTTCATCTTGAATATTCAATGCATCAATGAGTTTGTTGATCACCGGTATTGATTTTATCAGTTTAAAATGCGTGTTAAAAGTCATGGACTGAGAAACATAGCTTTGATAATCAATGCGCTCTCCGGTAATGGGGGAGGAGGATTTTTCATTGTCGATGATCAGTTTTGCCGTTGATTGATATACTGGTTCAGCAAGGAAACTGAAAAGCATTGTAATGGAAATCGTCATAATAAAAAAAGCAATGAACTGGATCTTGTGTTTGAAAATTGTTCTGAGGTATTCGGATATGTGAATCTCTTTTTCCATTTTTTCACCTTCAGCTTATAACCACGACTCAGGAACGTGAATGCGGTCTCCGGGGTGGAGAGGGAGGTCCGGCAAATCACCGGTCTGGACTTTTTTAAGATTAATTTTAATAGTGTCCTGTCCTTCATCAGTTTGTCTAACTACTGTCACTCTATTGGAGGCGGCAAATTTGTCAAACCCGCCGGCCAGGATACAGGCAGTAAGTGCAGTTAAACCAGGTTGATAATCGAAGATACCGGGTTTTTTCACTTTGCCTTGAACATAGACTTTGGTGGTGGCCTGGTTCAACTTGTTTCCCAAGGGAATATAGATGGTGTCGCCGGATTTAAGTTTTAAATTTTCCGACATATCCCCTTCATCAAGAAGTTTAAGCAGATCCACTTTTATTGGCTCTGTCTTGGCCAGATTCATTTCCATGCTGTTGGGATCAAGTCTCTGACTTGAAATACCTCGTAAAATATAGGCAAGATTCCCTCTTTCCGGAAGGACACCACCGGCATTTGCAATCAAGTCCATAATATTCGGTGTGAAATCCAGCTTATACATACCCGGATTTTTAACCGCACCTGAAATGAAGAATTGAAGACTGTGATATTCCTTTATCTGGAGATGGACCTGGGAAGAAAAGAAAAA
>JAAEMC010001106.1 GCA_024225895.1 Desulfobacteraceae bacterium
TGCCAATCAGAAGCGGCAATGCATTGGGTTTGAAATTTGTCATGATCTGGTTCCCTTTACTATATCAAATATCTGGTGTGGTTTGATCTTAAGTTTTTTGGAAAACATATCATTTTTATGTATAAATGGCTATATCTACCCCGGATTAAATCCGGGCAGGTTATGGAATTTGTTCATAAGGGAAAACATCTGGCAAAGGCTTTCATTAGTAACGGGTTGCCCTTGATTTTAAATTGGCGTTGCAAAAGAGCCCAAAAAAGATTCTTCTCTTTGGCAAGAAAACTGATCCAAGTGCCCGTATCTGCTGTTATGGCAATATCGGCCTTCCCTTTATGGCCGGGATTAATTTCAAGTTTCATCTGACTGATCTGAATGGTCGCTGTAAAGTTTTCGCTTCCTGTGAAAGTAAAATGGAAGGTGGCATCCATATCCTTGGATTGCTTCCTTTGGAAAACCAGGTCAAGGCTTTCAATGAATCCTTGTGCGGACGAAGGTCTGAGCCCTGCACCCACAAGCTTGGTCGTTTTATGCGGATATTTTTTTGCTACATGGGTTTTTGCGTCTGATCCGGGCAGCACAAAAATGGTTTCCTTTTTTTTTTGCAGCGGATGGACAATGGCGTGTATATAATCTTTTTTCCCGGTTAAAAAAGGGGAGATATTATTTTTTCCGGCAGGGCATACAGCCATGCAATAGGAAGATTTGTTACAGATGCCATATGAAAGACTCTGCCACATGGAAACTGTTTCCGAATCACTGACTTTTTTACGGTAATGTTTGACACTGACAGACCTGATAATATTTTCCACCCAGTCTGAAAAACCGCCCATTCGGTCTCTGTAATTGTGAACCATGCAATTGACAAATGAAAAACTGCCGTCCGGTGAAATGGCCCCCACAGGGCATACGACAGAACAAAGACCGCATTGGATGCAGGGATTATAGTCAAGGGCCTGGTCATAACTGTTAATCTTACTGTCCAGCAATACTGTGCCCAATACAATGAAATTACCAAAA
>JAAEMC010001107.1 GCA_024225895.1 Desulfobacteraceae bacterium
CTGCCGCCCATACCAACCTGGGAAATGTGTTCATGGCAGGGGGAGATCTGACCAATGCCGAGAAATGCTACCAAAACGCATTAAAAATTGATCCCGATCATATCAATGCCTTAAACAACCTGGGAAATGCCCGAAAAAAAGCCGGTAAGCCAGAGGCTGCAGAATCTGCCTACCAAAAAGCAATAGCGCTCAAACCGGACCTGGCCGAAGCCCACAGCAACCTGGGTGTCATTTTCCAGGAAAACGGGCAATTGGAAAAAGCAGTGGCCAGTTTTAAAAAAGCCATCTCCATCAACCCGGCCCTTGCTGAAACCCACAAATATCTTTCTTTTGCCGTCCGGCACACTGAGTATGATCAGGACATAAAGGCCATGGAAAGGCTCTACAACCAAAAAACAATCACACCACAGCAGCGTATGTTTCTTGGATTTGCACTGGGCAAGGCGTTTGAAGATCTGAAGGAATATGATAAAGCATTTGAATATATTGCCCAAGCCAACCGGCTGATGCGTTCAACTATCCATTTTTCCATTGAAGAAACCCAAACACTGTTTGACCGTATCACAAAAACATTTACCAAAGATTTTTTTGACGCCTGCAATGAATTCGGACACCCCGATCCCACGCCGATCTTCATTATCGGTATGCCCAGGTCCGGAACCACGCTTGTGGAACAGATTCTGGCTTCACACTCCCGGGTTTTTGGTGCCGGAGAGCGAAATGCGTTCATGTCATTGACCCAAAATATTCTATCCAGACTTTTTAGCACCAGCCATCACCCGGACACCATCAAAACATTCAAGACCATTTCTCAACAAATCGGTCAGGAATATATATCAACAATACGGCAGCAATCACATGATGCAAAACACATCACAGATAAAATGCCCTACAATTTTCTGCTCGTTGGTCTGATAAAAACCTGCCTGCCCAACGCCAAAATCATCCATTGCAAAAGAAACCCCATGGCCACCTGCTTTTCCATATTTAAAAACCATTTTCCTGACACCAAGGCCAACCTCTATGCATATGATTTAAACGAGCTTGGGCAGTATTATAATCTCTACCAAAGTCTAATGTCCCATTGGAAAAAAGTTTTACCTAATTATATCCATGAAATAAACTACGAAGACCTGGTTTCAGCTCAAGAGAAACACACCAGGCAAATGCTAAATTTCTGCAACCTGCCATGGGATAAGCAATGCCTCTCCTTCCATAAATCCAAAAGAAAAGTAGCGACAGCCAGCGCTTTTCAAGTCAGGCAACCCATATATGAAGATTCGGTTCAATTTTGGAAACGATACGAGATTGAACTTAAATGTCTCCAAAAAATAATTTATGGCGATTCCGGTAGCGATTAGTTGATTCTGGTTGGTTTTGGGATCTCCCTACGGCCTTTTTCAAACTGGTCAATTGGAAATTTTGAATAATAAAGAAGTGCATGGTCTCGTAATACACCAAATTCTGAAATTACAGAAAGCTTCTTAAAAAAAGTATCTCTGTAGTACTTAAGATATTGTGCTGCCTTCTCTGTTGTTGAGCCATCTTTATATTTTACTTTTAGGTCGCTATTGTCGATCTCGGTAAATTCAATTTTCATATCAAATTTTTCCGGGTGAAGGAATATCTCGGACCCCTCGCATAATTGAAATGGAGTTGAATGAACGTTGTGGATATACTCCCGATTATCATATAAAAATTGCATTGTTTCAAATAACTCATTCGGCATTTCTGTTGGGAATCCGATGATAATGAATATATGATTTCTTATTCCCGCTTTTCTGGATAGTTTCAATGTGTTCTGTATGGATTTTACTGTTGTCCCTTTTCTAATGAGCTTCAATACTCTTCTATTGCAGGATTCAACTCCCCATATAACATATCTAAAACCAGCCTCATACATTACTTGAAGAGTTTGCTCATCAAATTCTGCGGTTGGCTTCAATGTAGCATAGAAAAAGACTTTAAGCCCTCTTTCGATAATTGCCCGGGATAATATTTTTAGGCGTTGGGCAGATATCATTTCATCGACAAATTGAAAATAACAATGCCCATTAGCATAATGGTATTCGATTTCATCCACAACCCTTTCCAAGGAAGCTTCTGAATATAGATTGATTGAACCCTCTACACAGAAGCTGCACCGCCGCCAGAAACAGCCTTTCGACGAAAGAATTGGAATAACCACGTCCTTTGTGAAATATCTGTCAAGATGATAGTCAGAAAAATCCGGATAACAATTATGATCAAGCCTGCTTGGCAAGGCATCATTTTTCACAACTCTACCCTTTTTAATAAATGCCACACCAGGAATATTCCCATTGAAATTTCCCGTCTGAATAGCATTTAACAACTCATGGAAAGGAGCTTCTCCTGATTCACTGATTACAAAATCAACAAAAGGATTCAGCATTACCTGTTCAAAGGAACTGGATATACCTGCGCCTCCAAATACAATTATACAGTCAGGATTTGTTTTTTTAACTTCTCTGGCCAATAATAATGAAACTAAAATCTGACTGTCAAATAGTATTGAAAAACCTACAATATCAGGATTATCTTTCAGCACAAATGGTTTCAAATGGTTTATGACCTCGTGGTGATTTTGTGAATTGTCCTGGCATAATGCAAATTGAGATTCATTGTGGAATTGACGTAAAAAAACACAAAAAAGACGTGCAACCCTATTATATTGATCACTGTTAAAAAATGAATCGCCCCCTCTTTTGAAGAACCAAGCCCCTTCTTTAATGGTGCGTAGATAATCATTGCTTTTTTCTAAAATTTTTGTATGCCACTCCAGGTTAAGGTCCATGCATTGAACTTTGATTTTAGAGTGTTTTTCCAGATAGGATTTGAGGCTCGCAATTCCTGCCGGCGGATTGATCGGATCAACATAGGGGCAGTAGATCAAATTTAGCCTCAGATGCCGGCCACTTATTTTTTTTGTGATTAATTGATTTGTGTCCAAGCTTTTACTGGCATCGCGGGTGTTGATGATATATTCTTTTATCCTTTTGTCCATAGCATTGAAAAGGAACTGATCTGCATCTGAATTAACAGATCTTATTTTAGTTGCCTTTTTTAAGTATAGAACCGCTTCGTTCCATCGGCCCTGTTTAGTGAGGGCAACTCCAAGATTATTGTAAGCCTGGATAAAATCAGGTTTGATGGAAATGGCTTTTTTATAACTTGCGGCAGCAGCATCAAATTTGTCCTGTTCCAAATAGATAGCACCAAGATTGTTGTAAATTTGAGCAATGTTCGGATTGATTGCCAATGCCTTCTTGTAGGCTTTTATGGCCTCATTACCATTCTCCGTTTCCTGGAGGGCTGTTCCTAAATTTGTCCATGCGGTTGCATTATCAGAGGCAAGTTCTACAGCATTCTGTAGAGTAGAGATAGCATCATCCAACCTGTTTGTTTCTCTGTACAATGCACCCAACAGAGAAAAAGCACCTGCATTCTCCTTGTCATATTCAATAACCTGCTCAAGAGAAACGATACACGATTGTTTTTGACCGGTTTTTTGATAAAGACTGGCCAACAGCTGCCATATGTTTACTAAAAACGGCTTCTTTTTAACAGAAATCTCGGCGTGATGAATGGCTGCCTTGATGTTATTTCTTTTTAGTTCAATAAATGCAAAATTGGCATGGGCTTCGGCCAGCGGTGTAATACTAATTGCACGAGAAAGTATTGATTCAGCTTCTTCCAGGTATCCTAATCGGATATTGATATTTGCCAATACGACAAGGGTATCGGGACAGTTGGGGACCTGTGCAATTGCTTGTTTCACTAATTTAAAAGCATCGTTAATTTTATTCTGCTCTAACCTGACAATCGCCAAAGCCCTCAATGCCATGGGCTGCCTTGGATCTATAAACAAAGATTTTTGAGCTGCCTTTTCAGCTTGATCCAGTTTTCTAAGGTTGGGTAAAATCAAAGCCATCATAGCCCAAGCATCTGCCCTTGAAGGAGCTAATTCAACAATTTGATTTAAAACATCAACGGCGTTTTCAAATTGCCCCTTTTCCTGCATGATTAAAACCGTTTTTAGATCCGGGTGAATATGAACATTATCAATACCTTGTCTGGTATTAATTCTATCTTCCAACTCCTTCAATGCTGTCTTATTTTTAAATCCTTTTCCCATTGCAATCTTTAACAGTTCATGAGCATTATCCCATCTTTTTAGCCTTATATGACACTCAATTAGGCTTAGCCAATACTGACTTTTTTTGGGGTCAACATCCTTTGCGATCTGGAACAGTGACAAAGCGGTTTCCGGCTTATCCAATTGCAAAACCAGTATGCCCAGATTATGATTTGCGTCAGGGTGCTTGGGGTGCACTTCCAAAATTGAACGATATATAATTTCCGCTTTATTCAGGCGACCGCTTTTATGATAGGTTATTGCTTGTTGAATTTGTTTAACTAAATCGAAGGTCATAGAATATCTGTTTGATATAAATTAACAATATAATATATAAATCTCACGTCAGGATGTATATCAGAAAAAAACGTAATTTATCAACTGAATTAATCTATCCTGAATCCACCGCCTAATTTTATGTAGACCTATCAAAAGGAAATTCAGGGGATTTTTTTCTTGGTTGGATGGAATTTTTGAGTCTGATCCTTTACTATGATCTTAGCGCAAGCCCTCTCAATACGCACTTATTCCATGGCTAACCAGAAAATTTTGTTAACGCGCTCCTTTACCATTAATTCAACCCGAAGGGATCCAAGAACTCCTACCCTCCTTCTGAATTTCCCATATAATCTTTTTTGCCTGTATTTGGGTACAAACACCACATGATATTTGCAATCCCATCTCACATGCGATAGACTTGCCTATTCATGCATAGGTTCATCCTCCATTCTACCCTTCAGGGCTTTCCCGGAGGGTGAGCCTATAACAATTTACGCCGAATCGGTGGAACCTTTCCGGGCCCTCCCTATAGGTGGAAAGTTTAGGCCTTAACTATATTAATAAGAACCAACATTTTTAGCATCAGGGTGATATTTTATTTAAGCTTTAAAAAGTAAAACCCACCCAAAAAAAAATCATCTGGAACAGACAAACTATGAAAATGAATTTCAATTTTATTATTGTATTTTTAATACCTGTAATGGGAAAGAACTGATAATAATTTTTTTACATTAACCCGTGCAATATTGAAGAACAAACAATTTATGGCCCGAAAAAAGAAAAAAAAGACAAACAAAAAAAGAACTCATTCCAATGCTTCCCGCAAGCCAAACAAGACTGTTTCACAAACGATACCGATACCGCAGGCGCTTCAATTGGCTTTAGCATACCATAAGAGGAATGACCTAAAAAATGCTGAAGCAGTTTACAAAAAAATTCTGGCTTCTGACCCGGACAATGCCGATGCCAACCATTTGTTTGGGATGCTTCTCTACCAAAAAGGCGAGATTGATAGCGCTGTAAATTTCATCCAAACTTCCATTCAAACCAATCCCAAAAATGCCATAGCACATAACAACTTGGGAGTTCTGTTTAAAAATATAGGACGGATAAAACACGCCATTGAATGCTATAAAAAAGCCCTGTCTCTAATGCCAAATTACGCTGAATCTTATATCAATCTTGGGATAGCTTTATCAAGAATCTCTCAATATAATGAGGCCATACCCTATTATAATAAAGCCTTGTCTTTGAACCCGGATTCTGCGGAAGCACATAACAATCTTGGGAACGCTTTTTACGGACTAAATCAATTAGATGATGCCATCTTATGTTATAAAAGGGCCTTATCGCTCAAGCCGGATTATGCCGAAGCGCTCAATAATCTTGGTAATGCTTTCAAAAAACTGGGGCAGTTTAAAAATTCCATTTCAAGCTACAAAAGAGCATTGGCGATCAATCCCTATTTTGCAGAGGCACATAGACACCTCTCTCTTATAGAAAATCATACCGAATACGATCAAAATATTCTATCCATGGAAAAATTATATAACCGAAATAATATATCGGTAAAACAAAAAATGTTCCTTGGATTTGGATTAGGTAAGGCATTTGAGGATATAAAACAATATGAAAAAGCGTGGAGATATTTTGAACAAGCCAACAGCCTCAACAGGGAATCTTATGACTATTCGACTATTGAAGAAACATCTAAAATCGCTATAATAAAACAGACCTTTATCAAATCTTTCTTTTCCGATCATCAAAATTCCGGGATTTTAGATAAAACACCCATTTTTATCATTGGGATGCCCAGATCCGGGACCTCCCTTGTCGAACAAATTCTTTCAAGCCATCCCTTTATTTTTGGGGCAGGCGAATTAGATGACCTTTCATTGATTGCCAAAAAAATTGAGTGGATGAAACCAACCAAAGGCTCATACGAATATAAACCTTGCAAAAGCAACACTCAATTCAAATCAGCTGGAACAGAATACATAAAAAGAATCCGGAGATTCTCAAAAAAAGCCCAGTTCATAACCGATAAGATGCCGAACAATTTCTTTCATGTCGGACTGATCAAGGTAATCCTTCCAAAAGCGAAGGTCATTCATTGTGTAAGAAATCCAATGGACACCTGCCTGTCTATCTATAAAAATTATTTCAGCAACCAAGGGCATAAATATGCCTATGATTTGGAGGAACTGGGTTCTTATTACAACTATTATCTGGATATCATGGATCACTGGCGAAGAATGATGCCCGGTTTTATCCATGAAATCAATTATGAAGAATTGATTTCAGACCAGGAAAAGCATACCAGGAAGCTCCTTGAATATTGTAATCTTCCCTGGGACGAAAGCTGCCTGGCATACTATAAGACAGACAGAAGAGTATCAACTGCCAGCGCCTCCCAGGTCAGACGCCCGATTTATAAAGATTCTGTAAATCTCTGGAAGCGATATGAATTGCAGCTTGAACCATTGAGAAAGGAACTCTACGGATGATCTATCCGATTTCTCAAATATTTTAAGCTTGATAAGTGCATCATAAGTTTGCAATAAATGTTAGTTTATGTGGATTTTTATTCTATAATTTAAAGCCAGAATGACATACTCTGCCTGACAAATATGATTAAAATAACGATACAAGAATGATTCAACAAATTGAAAATGCAAAGAAACATCACCAAAATGGAAATTTTGATTCAGCCCGGAAAATGTATCAGGAAATACTTAAAAACCATCCCCCGAATTCTGATATTTATCATTTGCTTGGTTTGCTTGACTACCAGACAGGAAAGACGGATGCCGCACTAAAATCAATTTCTAAAGCCATTCACATGAACCCTAATGAACATACATACCATGGAAACATTGGAATAGTTTACAAAGCCTTAGGGAAGATCAGCAAAGCTGTTCATGCTTATGAAAAAGCAATAAAGATCAATCCCGAATATGTTGAAGCACATTATAATTTAGGGAACGCCTTTTTTGATATGGGTGAAATTCTAAAAGCTCTTAACTCATATCAGAATGCCATAATGATCCTGCCCGATTTTTTTCAAGCCCATTATCGTCTGGGGCTGGCTTATAAGACATTAGGAAAGACCGGGCATGCGATTCAGGCCTACAAAAAAGCCATCTATCTGCAACCTGATTCTCCCGAGATATATAACAGTCTGGGAATTACTCTAAAAGAGATATCCAACTTCAAGGATGCCCTAGAATCTTTTAATAAGGCGATTCAAATCAACAACAGATTTGCCGAAGCCCACTACAACCTGGCAAACACCTATATACTGCTTGAAGAAGATCAAAAGGCAGTTGTTTTTTATAAAAATGCTATCAAACTTAAGCCGGATTTTCTTGCGGCCCATGAAAGCCTGGCCGAAACCCTTTTTAAATTAGGCAGTTTTAATGAAGCCTATAATTGTTATATAAAAATCCTGGGAATCAATCCTGGAAACGCAGAAGTATATCATAACATTGCAAACATATTTCAAGCACAAGGGAAAATAGAAACAGCAATAGCGTTTTATGAAAAGGCAATCAAAGCCAAACCGGATTTTTTCCAAGCCTATGCCAATATTGGGGGTCTTTTAAGCAAAACCGGCAAAGTTAATTCCGCCATTCATGCCTATAAAAAAGCGATACAAATCAACCCTAACTGTCACGAGGCACTCGGTGGTCTTGGCAAGCTATTTGAAAATAAAGGTAAAATCAACGATGCCATTCAACTTTATGAAAAAGCGTTGTCAGCCAAACCCGATTCCCACCAACTTTATTGCAATTTGGGGAATGCACTGGGAAAATCAGGCAAAATAAACAAAGCCATAAACTGTTATAAAAAAGCTATCAAAATAGAGCCGGGATACATTGAAGCGATGAATAATCTGGGCAATGCCTACCGTGAGACAGGTGACATCGACAAAGCGATCAGGCTTTTCAAAACCATTATAGATACCAGCCCTTTCACGGCTGAGGCCTACAACAACTTAGGCAATGTATTAAAGGATACAGGCCAAAAAAAAAAGGCTGCCGACTCATATAGAAAGGCAATTGAATTAGATCCCAAATTTACCCAGGCGTATCTAAACCTTAGCGGGGCCACACGCTATCACGATCACGATCATGAAATCCATATTATGAAAAATCTGATAATCAATGAAAAAATTGATATTAATCAGAAATTACATCTTAATTTTGCCATTGGCAAGGCCTATGAAGATCTGAAAGACTATCAAAAATCTTTTTCCTACATTTCGGAAGGAAATAAAATAAAAAGATCCCTGATTAATTTTGATATACAGAGAGAAAAAAGGCTGTTTGACAGTATTAAATCAGTTTTCAATAAAAATTTTCTTGCTTCAAGAAAAAGCAGAATTAGTGACAAACCCGTATTCATCATAGGGATGCCGCGTTCCGGCACAAGCCTGATTGAACAAATACTTGCCACACATACAAATGTGTATGGTGCAGGTGAACTGGATGCGATAAAACAAATCTGCCTGAAGCATAAAAACGCAACCAAAGGAAATTTTTTCCCGGATTATGTCCCCAACCTTTCATTGGAAAAAATTGAGGAAATGGGGAGAAAATATATCAAACATATTGCTCCCTATTACGGACAAGCCGATTCTGTTGTTGATAAAATGCCGTCAAATTTTCTTTATATCGGGATAATTCACATGATATTGCCCAATGCAAGGATTGTTCACGCTTGCCGGTCGCCGGAAGATACGTGTTATTCAATTTACAAGCATCATTTTGCAAAAGGTCATTTCTATGGGTATGATCTGATTGAATTGGGACAATATTATAAACTATATACCGATTTGATGTCACACTGGAAAAGAGTATTACCTGATTTGGTTTATGACCTTCATTATGAGTCCTTAATTTCAGACCAAGAAAATGAATCAAAAAAATTATTTGAGCATCTTGGCATAAAATGGGATCAAACATGCCTTGATTTTCATAAAACAGACAGAATTGTAAAAACAGCCAGTGCTTTGCAGGTACGTCGCCCTATTTACAAAGATTCTGTCAATCGTTGGAAAAGAAACGAGTTTGAATTAAAGCCGTTGATTCAAATACTGCATAAACACAATAAATAAAACTGCCCCGGACAACATCTTTAAATGATAACCATTGCAAGATATTAGAGAATGCAGGCAGACACTTTGTAAGCGTAAATTAAACCGCATTTTTTCAAGAAGATCGATATAAAATAGGCTGGGGTACTTTCTTTCGAAGCTTCAGATCATCATCCAGTGGAATTTTTGCATAGCGAAGAAGGGCATGGTCTCTTAAAAATGCAAATGAAGGGATGAGAGATATCTTTGTGAATAAAGATTTATGGTAATAGTTCATATAACGCTTTGCATTTCTGCCACTATAACCTTGTTTATGTTTTGGCGTAAATTTTCTCTTTAGCTCATCAAACTCGATTTCGATATCAAACTTTTTGGGGTTTTTGAATATTTCTGTTCCTTCGCTTAAAGTAAAGCACCCAGGGTGAACTTGATGAATATAGTCCCGATTGTCATAGATAAACTGCATTGTATCGAAAAGCTCCTCTGGCGTTTCTGATGGAAATCCGATGATAACGAAAATATGGTTTCTTATGCCGGCGTTTGCAGATTCCTTTAACGTATTGCGTATTGACCGTAATGTGGTTCCTTTGTTGACCAACTTTAATACTCTTCGATTATATGATTCCACACCCCAGATAACGTATCTGAAACCAGCGTCATACATGAGTTCCAGGGTTTCGTTGTTGAAATCGGCAGATGGTCGTAAGGTGGCGTAAAAAAATACTTTGAGA
Source organism: Desulfobacteraceae bacterium (assembly GCA_024225895.1). GTDB lineage: Bacteria > Desulfobacterota > Desulfobacteria > Desulfobacterales > Desulfobacteraceae > JAAEMC01. The sequence continues at coordinate 10,265 of JAAEMC010001107.1, forward strand.
TTCCTGCTGAGGATTGCTTTGGAAATCATTCTGAGTCGTTTGGGTGAGATCATTTCATCAACAAACTGAAAATATCTGAACCCATTGGAAAAATGATGTTCTATTTCATCTACTACCCGATCCACTGAAACTTCTGAATACTGGTTTATCTTCCCTTCTACACAGAAACTGCATTGCCGCCAGTAACATCCTTTTGAGGATAAAATTGGAATTACCACGTCTTTGCAAAAATAATTTTGCAAATCATAATCAGAAAAATCTGGATAAAAATTATGTTCAAGATTTGCCGGGACCGCTTCTTTTTTAATGCATTCGCCAGTTTTTTTGTATGCGACACCCGAAATTTTTTCATTTAACCTTCCAGTCCTGATTGATTCTAAAAGAGCCTTGAATGGTTCTTCTCCTGCTTCGTAAACAACAAAATCGACAAAAGGACTTTGCTGGATTTTTTCACCGAAGCACGATATCGCAGCTCCGCCAAATACCACTATTACTTCAGGATGGACCTTTTTTATTTTTTCTGCCAATAGCAAGGAGCATAAGATCTGCTCATCAAATAAAATTGAGAATCCAACAACATCAGGATTTCCTTTCAGCGCAGAAGTTTTCATGGCCGTAAAAATATTATCTCTTTGTGAATGATCTTCTTTACATAATAAATATTGTGAAGAAAGGTGGGCACCATGTATACAATCCACAAAATTTGAAGCGATACGATTGTCGCGATCAAAATCAAATAATGTCTCATCGACATTTTTGAACAGCTTTTTGCCTTTCCGAATTGATTCCGTACTATTTTGATTTTGTCGTTCAAGCTGTAAATACCATTCAAGATTAAGATCCATACAGTTTACTTGTGTATTCTCATTTTCCACAAACGCTTTAAGGCTGGCGATCCCAAGTGGTGGCGTTATCGGATCAACAAAGGGGCAATAAAGCAGATTGATTTTAATCGTATGACCTCTTTTGTTTTCTGAGATCAACAGATTAGCATCCATACGATGTCTTTGCCCATAATTACGCGTGATATCGAAAATATGATCATTCACCATGCTGAGGATTACATTGGCACGATTATTATAAGCTTCTTCAAAATCTGGTTTGAGTCGTAAGGCTTTTTCAAAACTTTCGACAGCCTTTTCAAACTGCTCAAGGTTTCTAAGTGCATTGCCACGGTTATTGTAAACCTTTGCATTGTCAGGTTTGAGCTGTATTGCCGTGTCATAGTTTTCAAGCGCCTGCTCTGGTTGCCCCAACTCATTTAATACATTGCCACGGTTAATGTAAGCCTCTGCAAAATCGGGTTCGCACTGGATTGTCTTGTCAAAGCTCTCCAGAGCCCTCTCTGGTTGGCCTAACGCATTTAGCACATTGCCACGGTTATTGTAGGCTTCAACAAAATTAGGTTTGAGCTGGATTGCCTTGTCATAGCTCTCCAGCGCTCGCTTAGGCTGGTCTAACTCTTTTAGTGCATTACCACGGTTATTGTGAGCCTCTGCAAAA
>JAAEMC010001108.1 GCA_024225895.1 Desulfobacteraceae bacterium
TGGCTGCAAGAATTCTTTTTTCAATGTTCTTCCACTCACTAAAGGCGTATGCGTACAACCCGCCGTCCATGTTAGAGACCACGACCCCGTATTTCTCATCCGCTTTCAGGACATTCCTGAATCTGGACGGAATGATGACCCTGCCTTTAGGGTCTATCGTATGAAAGGAGCTTGATCGAAACACTTTTAAGCCTTAATTAAAGGTTAAACATCCACTTTCCACCACCATGCTTCACACTTTTACGAAATTTTATCGTTAAGTCAAGAAAAAAATGAAATAATTATTTGAGAAATTAAAAAATTTCCTTTATTAACAAGACTTTTCATGATTTGGATAATAGGGGATGTAAAGTGGAGTCAATTTTTTTTTAATGGAATTTCAAAAACAGCGAATTGTGGAAATGCAATAGTATCAATTAGTTATAAGTTTGGATGGCTTTTAGGGAGAATGATAGTTAAAAGGCATTTTTATGAAAGAAGGTAAAATAGCTTAGAGTTTTTACCCTATTATAACTGCCTGACTGATGAAAGCATCAGACGATGCCTTTGCAGTGAAATTTCTTCGATAGTATCCACAGTATTTCAAAAGACAATTTGTTATATGAAAATGGAGTATCGGAAAAATTTTATGAAATATTCGGGGAAGTGGATTAATTATGTCTGACAGGAGAATTGGCTTCTGCACTAAAAAATTTTTTAGTAGGCTTAATTAACTTTGAATTTGCTCAGGGGAACGCAGGTGGAATCTTGGGCATTCTCAGAATGTAGTGGATGGTTTTTGGAAAAAGCATTAAAAAGAGATAAAAAATTAATCGTTCGTATGGCTATTTATATTTATTTATAATGGCCAGAGTCTTTTTATCTTCAGTCAATTCAAATACAGTATATTTTTTCATATATTTTATTTTAGTATCCGCGCCGTTTTCCAGAAGAATTCTGACAATATTCGAGTACCCTCTTACTGCAGCTCTCAGCAGGGCAGTTCCATCATCTTTTAAGGCCTCATCTTTTCGATGGAACTCACTAAAATCCACTTTCTTTTTCGTTGCAATACGAAGAATCTCTTGTTCGAAATCCAGTTTTTCACGGGCCTCAGATGAAGATCTGGTCCTGTCATTTACATTGGCTTTATTTGCCAACAGGCAGCGGACAATGTTAAAATTGCCTTCACTGGTTGCCAGCATTAAGGGCGTTTCCAGATCTTTTTTATTTTTTGCATTGATATCAGCCCCGTGTTCAATAAGCAGCTTGACCATTTCCGGATCACCTTTTGAACTAGCTCTTAGCAATGGGGTTTCCCAGCCTTTCTTTGTCCTGGCATTGATGTCGGCCCCGTTTTGTATCAGCAATCTGGCCATCTTAAGATTGCCCTTCTTACAGGCCATCAGCAATGGGGTTTCCCAGTCTTTTTGAGACCTGGCATTGACATCAGCATCATTTTTTATGAGATAATCTGCAATTTCCAGATCCCTCTTTTCCAGTGCTACCATCAATGGTGTTTTATCATTTTTATTGTTCCTGCTGTTAACATTGGCACCTGATTTAACAAGAAGCTCAACCATCTTTTTATTTCTTCTGTAAATCGCAAGCAGCAGATCGGATGATGAATATTGTGAACCATTATTAATTTTGGCGCCCTTTTTTAAAAGAAATTGCGCAATGGGGATATTATTTTTTAACACGGTTTTGGTCAGCGGGCTTTTGCCGGTTTTTTTATCCGGGTTTATTTTGGCGCCATTCTCGATCAGCTTTTTGACCATTTCGAACTGGTTATTTTCTATGGCAAGGATCAAAGCGGTCTGTTTTTTTTCTGTCGGATGATCAATCTGAACACCTTTGTTTAGCAAAACCTTTGTGATATCAGTATCTCCATATTTTGATGCATACCCCAATGCTGTTTCTCCTTTTTTGTTGCCTGCATTGATATCTGCGCCATTGTTTATAAGGAGTTCAATTATTGGGGCATTTTTTCTTTTGGATGCCATGAGTAAAGCCGTATCCCCTCGATGGTTGGCTATATGGACCTGGGCCTTGTTGTTGATCAGAAATTGTGCAATTTTCAGGCTGCCATTTGATGCGGCTCTCATCAGGGCCGTATTGCCAATACTATCTGATGCATTCACATCTGCGCCGTTTTTAATTAAAAGAGCCACTATGCCTAGTGGCCTTGTCTCCCTTCTATAAACCTCTCCGCACGCAGCCATCAGGCAGGTTTCCTGACGTTTAGTGGTAAGGTTGGTATTTGCGCCGTGTTTTAAAAGAAGCTGAACACTTTGCTGCAATTTTTGGCGACAGGATTTAATAAGGGCTGTATCCCCTTGATTATTCGCTGCATTGACATCTGGTTGTTGATTCAATAGAAATTCCAGTGTCTGGGGATGCCGGACAGAGAGCATTAAGGTAGTCATCATATAGTTGTCTCTGGCGTCAATCCGTGCCCCGTTTTCCAACAGATATTTTACGACATCCGTTCGACCTTTGGTGGCAGCATACATCAATGCCGTCTGGCCACGGTTATTCTTGAATTCAACGCGGCTGCCCTTGGCAATCAAAAGCTTTACAATGTCCAGGTCTCCTCGGGAGGCCGTCAACATCAAAGTAGTCTCTCCATTCTTGTTTTTATTATTGGGATTAGCGTCCTTATCTAAAAGAAGGCGGATAATGTCCGGGTGTCTGTTTTTAACGGCAAATATGAGGGCGGTATTGCCGTCTCTATCCCTGACATGGATGTCTGCGCCACTATTTATCAAGATTTTTGCAACATCAATATGTCCTTGTTCGCAGGCTACCATCATAACAGTGCGGCCGCTTTCAATCGGATCTTTGCTTTTGTATCCTATACGGGAGTAGCCTTTTCCAGTCCCCTTTCGTAGGGATCCTTTGTATTTTGCCTTAATGTCGGCACCGTGTGTCAACAGGATTTTTACAATCTCGGCAAAGCCCAAATTTGCAGCGGAAAGCAATGCCGTATTCCAGTTTTTTTTCTGCTTTGCATTGACATCTGCCCCCTTATTTGCCAGGAGTTCCACAATATCCGGATTGGGGAATTCTCCCTCAATGTTATTAATTAAAGCGGTTGAACCGTCCAGATCTTTTTCATTGATACGGGCATTGGCAGACAAAAGCAATGTCACAGCTTCCATAGACCCGTTTTGGCATGCCGCCATCAGCAGCGTCATTCTCTTTGATCCTTCCCGGACATTTATATCGGCCCCATGTTGAATCAGAAATTCTATCGTCTCGATCCGGTCTTTTTCAATAGCAGTATAGAGGGCTGTCTTTCTGAAACGTCCTTTCCTTGAATTGATATCTACTCCATTTCTCAATAATAATCTTGCGATATCAATATGCCCTGAAGCAGATGCAGTATTCAGTGCCGTGCTGCCGTTGACGGAACTTTCTATCAGCGGATCGGCACCGCGGGCAAGAAGGAGTTTAACCACTTCAAGCTGGCCGTTGTCGGCAGCATGCATTAACGCGGTCATCCTCTCCTTGTCTCTGGTATTCACATTTGTGCCGTTTTTTAAAAAATGTTGAACAGCTTCAATATCACCGTCGCGGGAGGCCTGCATAAAATTAATATTCGGGTTTCCTGCAAGGACAACGCCACCAATAAAACTGACCAGGAAGAAAACCATTCCAGCAACTACTTTGCTCCAACATGTGGTAGGGTTCTTATCGTTTTTCACATTAATTCTCCCATATTTGCCTTGGAATGATTATCAGTTCCTTTGATATCTTTTAAAAGCTCGCAAGAATGGCCAGGGTTTCTCTATCTTCAGTCAGATCAAACACAGTATATTTTCCGAAATATTTAATTGATTTATCCGCGCCATGTTCCAAAAGTACATTCACAATTTTAGAATAGCCCCTTACAGCAGCCCTCAGTAATGCGGTCCCTTCATCTCTTTTGGCTTGGTCTTTGCTAACAAAGCGCTTAAAGTTAACCAGGACACCGTATTTTTTTTTATGCTCTTTTTTATCTTTTTCCAGTTTTTCAGCTGCTTGGGCTGAAGAGGCGGTCCGGCTATTTACATCGGCTTTATTGTCTAACAAATACTTTACGATATCCAAATGACCCTGGCTTGAGGCCAGCATCAGAGCTGTTACCAGATTACTCTTTTTAGGGGCATTGATATCTGCACCGTTCTCAACCAGGAGAGTTGCCATCTCCAGGTTACCCTTTTGGGACGCCGACATCAGAGGTGTCTCCATATATTTCTTTGTTGGAATGTTAACATCTGCTCCGTTATCAATGAGAATTTTTACAATATCCAGATGCCCATTCCTGGTTGCCATTATTAAAGGTGTTTGTCCGTCATTTTTTGATCGGTCATTGACATTGGCGCCATGTTCAACGAGAAGTTTCACCTTCCCCCCATTGCCGCTTTTGGATGCAGACATCAAAGGAGTCTTCCCTTCTTTTTTTGTGCGGTCATTGACATTGGCCCCGTTTTCAATGAGCATTTTTAAGATTTCCAGGTTGCTGCCCATGAGCAGCGGGGTGGCATTATTATTTTCCTCCTTTGCATTGACATCGGCACCACTTTCAATCAAGATTTTTGCAATGTCTGGATTGTTCCTGGCAACAGCTGCCATTAATGGCGTTTGGCCATTTTTTTTCTGTTTCGCATTGACATTAACACCATTTAAAATAAGAAGTCTGACCAGGTTCGTATCCTTTTGTTGGATAGCCTTAAATAAATTCAATGATGAATGAGTCTGGTTAATATTGATTTGAGCACCGTTTGCTGCTAAAAATTCGGCAATTCGGACGTAACGTTTTGACACAGCTTTTTCAAATGCGCTTTTTGACAACCGGTTCCTTAAGCTAACATCTGCGCCATTCCGGACCAGGAAACGGACAATGTTCAGGTGACCGTTCTCAACGGCTGTAATTAAAGGAGAATCTCCCTGATTGTTGGCGGTATCGATGTCTGCCCCATGATCAATTAACTGCCGGACCATTGGTAAATTTCCATTTTTTGCCGATAGGAACAGGGGAGTCTCTCCACTTTTATTGGCTGTATCGATGGCGGCCCCATTCTTTATTAAAATGGACATCATGTCAGAATAACGTTCTCTGCTTGCCACAATCAAAGCAGTATCTTCGTTGTTATTTTTTGCATTGATATCAGCCTGGCTGGAGACAAGCATCTTTACAATATCCATATTCCCAGCAATGGTTGCCCTTAATAGTGGCGTACCGCCGCAAATATCTTTTATATCAATGTCGGCCTTGTTTTTTATAAGATATGCCGCCACATCCTCGAAACCTGGTTTTTGAATAGCTTTTGTTCCGCATGCCAGCAAAAGGCTCGTCTCCTTGTTTTGATTGGCGGCATTGATATCGGCACCAGATTCTACAAGTAATTTGATTTTATCCAATTGGCCACAGTATGCCGCGGTCATCATGGCTGAATTGCCAAAGTTATCCCTAACATCCGCCTGTGCTCCTTTTTCCAGGAGAAATTTCAGTATACCGGTCCGGATGCCTATTGAGGCATACATCAGCACCGTTTTTCCAGCGTTGTCTTTTGCTTGAATTTGTGCTCCCCTGTCAAGTAAAAGCATGACGGATTCCAAATTTCCTCTTGAAGCAGCCATCATCAACGGGGTGTCGTCGTTGTTATTTTTTGCATTGGGGTCGGCATCCCGATCCAAAAGCAATTTAGCAATATCCGGGCGGCCGTTCCTGATTGCAAACATCAGGGCAGTAAAACCATTCCCGTCTTTAACATTTATGGCGGCCCCCTTCTCAAGAAGTATTAGAATTACAGGTTTATGCCCGTTTTGGGCTGCAAGCATCAAGGCCGTTTGATTTTGATCCGTTCCCCCCATGATTATCAACCCGGATGGTTTATATAGCCAATTTTCGTTAGGGATTCCTTTTTCACAGGTAACCGGTTTTTGGATTTTCGTTTTGGCGCGAGCTGTTTTTACCTTATTATTTCTATTGTTGGCTATGGCAGGATTCCCGGTTCCATGCTTTTTATGGCCTGGTCTGACCCGTAATAACCTGGCGTTAGCATCTGCGCCATTATTTAACAGGATTTCCACTATTTCCGTAAGACCTTTTCTTGAGGCTTTTAACAAAGTACTATCAACAAATTCTTTGGGATTATCCTTTATATTCAATCCCTGTTTCAGCAAGAATTTGATAACGTCAGGATTATTGCTGCGGATACCCGGAATCAATGCATTGTATCCTTGAGGGCTTTTTTCATCAATTTTTTCGCCGGCGCGGATAAGCAGGTTCAGTATTCCCACTGATCCGTTTTTGCATGCATATAAAAAAGGTGATTTTATATCACTGGCGATGGAATTTAGGTCAGCACCGCTTTCAATGAGAAATTTCGTCATTTCAACCTGGTTTTTCTGTATCGCAAAAAAGAGTGCTGTTTTTTGATTTGGGCGATGGGGGGTATTGATATCAACCCCATGTTCCAAAAGGGTCCTGACGATCTCAACATGGCCGTAGACAACAGCGTTCTTCAAAGCAGTACTCCCGTCAAAACCGCTTTTCATATGCGGATCAGCGCCTTGAGCCAGGAGAAACTTGACGATTTCAAGATGTCCTCTAATGGCTGCATACATGAGGGCTGTTTTCCTATTTCTATCTGTAGAATCAACCCTCACACCTTTTGAGAGGATCTTTTCTACATTTTGCAGCGGGCCTTTTTGGGCTGCCTGGATCAATTCATCCGCAGTATTTTGCCCGAAGGTACTGTCAGTAAGGCTGAATAGAAAAAAGAAGATAACGATGGCTTTATTTCCAACAGCAGCGATATTCTTTTTATGAGATGCCAATGATTTCCTCCAATATATTCATTTTTGCCTGCGCCGGATAAAAGAACAGCAGTTATTATCATGGATACAGTTGTAAAGTTTTTCTGCAGGACAGATACCAAAGGCACTGATACTTTTCATGATGGCAAATACGAGCACACACTCCCAGGCAAATTTGAAATCAAGGTATAGTAGGATTAAACACAGTCCGCTCAATATTGAACCAAGGCCATGGGCAAAACGCATGCTTTTTTTATCAAGCATGATAATTTGTTTAGGAAAGCTCAGCAAGTGTTCGAGCAAAGTAAACAATTGAATTAGCGGAGCATATTTTATTGTCAGGATGGCTGAGAATAACAGCAGGAAAAATGAAAGGGCAATCAGGGCTTTGCTTTGAAATAAAAAGCCTGCCCAGACAATGGCTGTGAGACTCCATCGGCAAAATGCAAAACTGCCCTTGGATATTGAAACAGGTTGGTAAAAAATCATATCAGGCTCCCATGGAATTGCGGTAAACAAGATTATATGCTGAAAAGGGAATCCGCTTCAGGTCGGGCGTAATTACGTGGACGCACTCCTTTTTAATGGTATTGCTGTCAAAATTATAACGGTCCAAAAATGAGGTGATACTGATCCTGAAGGTATTGTTATCTATAAATCGTTTTTGCTCGGCTTTTCCTTTTTTTAACCAACCTTTGGGAATCACTGGTTTGAGCATATCCAAAAGATCAAATGAGCAGCATTGTTGCCGGGTTTTTTCCAGGATGTCTTTTGAAATTGCGGCTGCATCAAAATTTAAGGTATTGCCGACAAGGTCAAGGTGTTCAGAAATATCTACGAGTTGTGTAACCGGTGCAAAACTATTTTTTTTTCTGAAAAGAAAGGTGATGGCATTGTTATGAATATTGCACGGCAACGGAAAAATATCGTCCCGGCTGATCATTTGATTTGATTGCTGATCAATGCAATTAATGATTTCACTGACAGTGCAGGGAAAACTTTCCATGGCCGAATCCGGGGCATCATACTTTGCCACACATTGAAAGTTAATGCCCCGGATACCGCTATGGCAAAGGGCAAAATCCAGGATATGGCCGATTTCCTTCTCATTTATCCCGTTTTCAACCATGGTGACCAATGTAATGGGAATTTTATGGGATAAAAGATTCTCAATGGCCCGGACTTTGTCATGGGCGTCGGTTTTGTTTTCAAAATATTCATTGGCGGTTGGGGAAAATCCGTTGAATTTAAGGTATATTTCAAACCTGGCTTTATACTTGGAAAGCGATTTTACCAATGTTTTGTCATATGCAAGCCGGTTGCCGTTGGTATTGAGCATTATGAAATTAATATTTTTGTCCATGGCCAGGTCTATGATCTCAATCAAATCACGGTGAAGTGTCGGTTCCCCTCCGCTGATTTGAAGGATCTCGGCCTGCCCGCCTTCGGCCTGCACAAAAAAATCGAGCATCTTGTCGATTTGAGAAAGAGATAGAAAATGATTGCTACGGGAAGCCTTTGCATAACATACCGGGCAGGACTGATCGCATGCGTTTGTTATTTCCATGAGCCCGATGCATGAATGCTGTTTGTGTTCCGGGCATAGACCGCAGTCAAACGGGCAATTTTTTCGAGAGGTTGTATTAGGTGGAGTGATGGTTCCGGGTTTGTCAAAGGCAGCTTTTTTTAAATAATAGGAAAGATCTTTTTCGATTAATGTTTTGAAGTTACCGTGTTCAGTGCACGCTTTTATCTGGAAAACAGAACCGGCTTCAAAAACAATGTCGGCCATCAAAGGTTTCAAGCAAACAGGGCAAAGACTCTGGGTTTGGGAATGGTATGTGGTCTTTTGAGAAATCTTCATGTATTTATCTGTTCAGTTTTGAGTTAATCAATCTTTAAGGCTTAATTCAAAGAGAGCATAAGCGTGCACGCAGAGCCGACAATAAAGCTGACTCCGGCTATGACAAAATTTGTTTTTGAGGCCTTTGGAAACTCCATCATCATTAAATAGAAACCATTTACCAGGCCTGAAATACAGGCAGAGCCAGGGATCAGATAGAAGAACAAAACAAGTGGTAACAATCCTTTAGATCCTTCTACATTACTTAAAGTAGAAAATGAAATGAGATTAAGTATAATAAACAAGGCCACCGCATATACCAGGTTTTGATGCAAACCGAATGTTGAGTTGTCCTCTGGTTTCTTCCAAACTAAAAATCGCATATTATCCTCCGTGTTCTTTCTTATGTCCAAACCAAATTATTTTTTTATTAATAATCTTTTTGGGATTCGGAATTAAAAATGGGGTTTTGGCTGAATAGGCGTGATATTTTTTATTGTTTTTGAAAATTTGTAATTCTTCCTGCTTGGCCCTGTAAACCATCATAGGCATGAAAAAAATAAGATTTATTAAAAAGATTATGTGATTTTGGAAAATACAGGCCAACCCCAGGTTATAGAAAATCAAGGAACTGTACATGGGGTGCCGAACCATGGCAAAGACACCCTTGTCTATGACTTCATGCTGTGCATGGATGACAATGTGGTCGGACCAGAAACGCTCAATGGTTATCCTGGCAATGACATTGATGCTGGTTGCAATAATGATTAAGAAGGATCCTAAAAGAAAGAAGAAAGCATTGAGTATCAGGGGAGTTTTTATGACACCAATGGATTTGGTAACCAGAGGGACAAAGGGCAGAAGCACCAAAATCATGGTGATAGTGGAAACCGGGCATTTTTTTTCCAAGCTTTTATCTTGCAGTGAATAAAAAGCAAATTTTAAGGCCACACTTGTCAGAATCGCCAATGCAGACAAAGAGGCAATGATCAAAGCCGGTACAAATAAAACATTCTGGTTTACCCCGTCTGCAATAGTATTCATTATCGGTGAAATCAGTGAATTCAAGAATATGCCCTTTCCCTTTTTTTGAATATTCTCTGACTAAAAACATAGATGAAATAGGGCGTGATTATCATTGCCATCATCTGGTAAATGGTAAAATTAAATAAAATTTGGGGCTCTGTCCGGATAAATTCCGAACAAAACCGAAAGAGTGAGTAAAGAATCATGTAGAGGGCAAAATGCCCGCCGGTTAAGTGTTCTTTGGTATGAAGATAATAAAAGAAAAAAAATAACAACAGGTGAAATCCTGCTGACCAGATCTGGATAGGATAATCAGGGCTTGCACAGCATCCATTAAAATAACATCCAAACTTTCCCCAGAACACTCCCATGCACAGGGGTAAAATATACATGTCTCCGAAATTTGTTTTGATGCCGTTGACACGTTTTGAAATGTTGATGCCTATATATGCCCCGATTAATGCGCCGTAAATGCTTTTTGAGGTGAAAATGACAGGCAAATGAAACCCATAGCTGATGATAACGGGTATTTTAGAGCCAATAATGGCACCGGTAATTAAACCGGCCAGGTTTTGAAGCCGCTGGTGGGGAGTCAGATTGTTCTTAAAGCCTTTTCGCATCTTTTTTGAAATGAAAAGCGCAGACAAGACCCCTGTAATGTTGAAGATTATATAGTATATCAATTTTGGTTAATTCTCTCTTTTGCAAATTTACCATGCAACCTGGTTTTTGATATAGCTTCTATCCTTTAATCATAGTATGAAATCTGTATATTTAAAATTAATTATGCAACCATGCTCCATTACCGGCATGGTTAAAACAAAATTATGGCTTTACCTTTCTAACTTTATAAGATCAGCCGGGTTATCATGCTGATCAACTAAATCCAGCTTTAAATATAGCACGCCCGGCAGTGGATTGTCATAGTAATGTGCTGTTTGCTCAAAGCCCAAGGGCTTGTACAGGGCTTCTATCTCTTCTATCTCTTCTGGGCTCTTTTCATGAATAATCGCCATGGTAAACTTCTGAGTCCACTTTTTTGTTTTTGGTTAAAAAGCCTTAGGATTTTTTAAAGATAAAAGCGTCAAAATGAATGCCTTCAATTTTTTTGGAAGTCAAATTCAGGCCCAGGGTATAGTTGTTCGGGTCTGCAGCCTCGGGATGGGCGGCATCAGTCTGTTTTATTATTTCAACGGTTTTCAGGGTCGGCTCAAAAATACAGATAACGGCATTGGATGTTGTTGTACGATAAAACTCTTGCAGTACTTTTTGCCGGTCTGCCTCTTTGACATGATGCAGGGTTCCCAAGGAAAAAACCGCATCAAATGCACCATCAGCAAAAGGTATGTCTGAGGCATCAAAAAATTCAAATTTGATGAGGTGATCGACATTCACCTTTTGTGCATTGTCATGCCAATCCTGTTTTGCATATATGGAAGAGTCATCCTTTGGTTCCCCTGTTAATACTTTATATCCGGACAATGCCAGTGTTATTGCCAGATTGCCCATTCCAGTTCCGATATCTAATATTTTTGCATCCTGCGGCATCTTTAAATCCTGGATTACTTTGTGAGTGTCTATTGCGGAAAAACTAAATTTTTCTCCTAAAATTTTTTTGGCTTTTGTTATATCCATTTTTAAAGTCTCCTATTATTGGGCGTTGTTTTTCAATATAAAATCAATTACAGCACAATTAAACTGATTTGGATTGTCTTTGTACATGCCATGGGATGCATTCAAGATAACTTTTTTTTCAAAATTTTGAAGGGTGTGTTCCAGTTTTTCATGCATCAATCCGTAAATTGGCGGGCTGCTCTGGCCGGTCAGCAGCAGGAAGGGGTAGGATGCTGTTTTTAGTTCTTTGCTGTGAAATGGTTCGCTGGCATCCTTTACAAGGCTTTTTAAGGACCATACATTGTCCCGGCGAGCCTGTTTAGTTTTTTCAGGCAGTCTTTTCCAGGTACCGGGTCTGCTTACAGCATCTGTAAATGTTTCCAGCCCTTTGTCAATATTTCCTTTTTTTATTAGATTAAGGGCCGTTTTTATGAATTTTGTACGGTTTTGTATTTCTCTTATTACTGTAGGTATTGACGGCAGCATGTCATTGAAAGGAGCTGGATCGGCAAGGACAGCAGAACAAACCTGGCAAGGATGGGTTGCAAGCAATTTTAAAATAACAGCCCCGCCCCTTGAATGCCCAACCAGGTGAACCGGTCCGGCAGCCAGTTTTTTTATAAAAACGAAAAGATCATCTGCATGTTGTTGAACTGTAAAATCATCCCCTTTCCCATCCCAGGACTCTGGGTAGCAATGTCGAAGGCTAAGGGACATCGCCCTAAAATGCTTGCTGAAAAAGTCCACTTGTTCTGACCAGGACCTGTAATCTCCCATGGAACCATGAATGAACAGCAAGGGGGCTCCCTGTCCTTTTTCGACATAGGTCATTTCATAATTGTTCACTGTGAGCGTTTTTCTTTTCATAGACAATTCCGGCAGGTTACAGGAGAACTTATTTTTGTGCCTTATATTTTGTCCGTGTGATGGAAAAGTAATCCACTACATCTCCATAGCAGTCAATGGTGCTGTCCGGTTTCATTCCCACTTTTTTGAGAATATGGATGGATGAATAATTTTCAGGCACTGCCGCCCCATAAATGATTTCCAGTCTCAGATTGTCAAAACCGTACTCAATACAGCGGGCCGCCGCTTCAAAAGCATATCCCTTACCCCATGATTCTTGCATCAGTCCATAGCGGATATCAATGAAATGGGTGTTTCTTGCAAATTCCAATCCGCAAAAACCGACCCTTTTATTTGATTCCTTTTCCCAAAGGAGAAAGGTGCCAAAATGGTGCTTTTCCCAATGGGTGATTTTGCCGTTAAACCATTCTTTTGCCTCTTGTTTGGAATAGGGTCTTTCCAAGGGGAGATACCGTGTTCTTTCAGGATCAGATAAATAGAGTTTAGTGAAATCAAAATCATTGTTTTTGATGGGAATGAAATTCAGCCGCTTGCTTTCTATCTCTAAGTTTATCATAGGATTTTTATGTGTTTGTTATCATTGTTTGCTTTTGAGCAGATCAACATAGGCACAGTCAATTAACATTTCATCTTTTATGTTAAACTGCTTCATCAAAAGGTCTGCTTCATTTTTCCCCACCTGCATCTGTTCATCTTCAGATAAAACCACCTCAAACTCCAGATAATTTCCAAGATCTTTTACCTGGTCGATATGAACACGGCATCGTCCAATGAGAAAAAGGGTCCTTGTCTTTTTCACCACCCCGAAAATTCCATGGGCTTTTTTTAGAACCTTCAATAATTGCCCAGGCTCGCTGGTCTTTGTGATGAAGTATTCGCATGCCTTTGGCCCCGGCTGATTGTTGCGTTTGTAAAAGATGAGTTCACCGTTGTGATCTGAGAAAAAACGCAGTTTAAGCCGCCCATTGCTGCAATTAAAAAAGTAATCTTTCTGCTCGATGATTTCAGGATCTGTATCAGAAAGAGATCCGGCTTTTTTCAAATAAAAGGCCACATCATCCAGTGCTGCTTTAATTTCAATATTTTTTGCCATCTAATCCTTTTTCTTAACTGAATAAAAGTTACAGACTATGATTTTTCAACCAGGGTTTGCATTGCTGCATCCCAACACCATAAATTATCAGGTGTTAAATGAACACCGCCGATCCAGTGGTCAATGTTTGTTAATTCCATCCAGTTTTTTTGTCCGGACAGGACTGATTTTCCGGTTTGGGTAATCGTCAGTTCAAGATCCGGTTTGGGTGCCAGCGGCAATGTACCGCCCCCTGAAAGTTCAAGAAGCGGGTCAGGCGCGGCGATAAATTCATTCAGTATGGCCCAGAAACTGTAATCGCCCATGAACATTTTTTCTTCTGTTGTTTGATACCGCTTGAAAACTTTCCCAGGGTTCTTTTCTCCCCCGGATATAATATCAAGGGCTTTTTGAGCGGTGAGAGACAATCCATTCGTACAACTTGGATATTCTTCCAATAATCTTAAAACAGCATCAGAAAGGAATGGCAATGTACTTGTGTCTGTTTTCAGCAAATCAAACCATTTTTCAGGAGAGCTGGATCGAAATGCAGACCAGGCATTTTTTGATAATGCCAGATGATGGTCCGTGACCGGTTCCTCATATTTGAACAAGCCTGTCATCTTTTCAGGGGAAATCATCCCTAAGTATTGATTAGTGCAGATCATGGATAAGCGAGTCTGCACCAGCCTGTTTTGACTGAACCAGTCAAGGATCTGCAATATCTGCAATTGGTCATAAAGATCATGTTCAAACCACAGCACTATCTTTTCATAATCCTTCAATGATTTCAGGGTGGTATCCCTTTCAATAAATCCTTGCTTTATCTCTTCCAGCGGGCCCCAGCCCTGGTCGAAAATGAATTGGGCCCGGATTTGAGAAAGCGCATCCAGAGAATCTGTTTGGGGTACCGGCCCATCATGCAATACATCCCGCCACGGTAGAAATTCCCCGGGAATGTTTGCCTCTTTCATGATTGGAACCGTGGCATCTCCATTTGTAATATTTAATATTTTTTCCATGATATTTTTACTTCCTATGGATTTTTAGAGTTATGGTTTCAGTGAATTTGACAGCATTGAACACCAGTACTATTTGATCATACACAAATTTTACTGTTAAAAAAAAGAGGATAGGAGATTTAAGGACTAAATTGTAAATCATCAACCCAGAAGCTGCCCTTGGATTCATCAAAGGCGAATGCAAATCCCATAGCCTGGGAGGGATTGAATTTTTCATCCCCGCTGCCGGCCCAGGAAGGCTGGACAAACATATCCCAGGTGACGGTCACTTTTTGCCATTTTTCTATCCTGCTTTGCTCGGGAATGATCCTGTAATCAAAGGGTTTAAGATTGTCATGACTGCCATTGTAAACCACCAGGGTAATGGGGCTGTGGTTTTCCGGTAATCGGATAAACAAGGAGATGCCTTTATTTTTACTCCAGTCCATGGTGGACGGCAGGATATGGCTTAATGTTGCCCAGCTTTCTTGTCCCACGCTATAGGAGACGTGAAAGCTTGAATTACCGCTGTGCTTTGTTTTTTGGTCCAGTTGATAAGACAGGTGTGTCTCTTTGTTAGCCTCATCAAGAAAGGTTTCCCATTTATCATTTTTTGCATCAAATCCATCAATCTGGCCACTGTCCGGCAAGACAGATGTAGTTACCTGTTTTGCTGGTTCAGATGTTGTTGTTTCGGCCTTGGTTTGAGTAACAACGGGAACAGGATCAACAACCGGTTTTCCTGGTTTCCATTGACTGACATAGTAATTTAAAAGGGGAATAAATTCTTTGGTCGCCTTTTTGTTCCCTGATGCTGTGGGATGATCATCTCCACCACCCGGATAATAATGCAATGTGTTCCTGGTTTCATTTATCTGGTGAGCGACTTTGCCGTTGGATATCCTGTGGTGGTTATTTTTTGCAGTCAGAATATTGTAAAAATCAAAGACTGCCACATTGGTTCCCCCATAATTTTTGAGCCAGTCGTTCACCAGCCAGAGGTTGAATGCCCTGGCATTTGCAGAAAGCCTTCTTTCGTGAACCGGTGGAGCGGTGATCGCGATAAAGAGCTTGTCCGGTCTTTTTTTAAAATAGGTTAAAAGTTCATTATATACTGCTTTGGCATTGCCAACGGAAAGCCAGTCTTTGTGCCGCCTGGGCAGATCATTTGGATTGCCTTCCAGATTGGAATTAGGGAAGCAGGATTTGAACATGATGATCTGATTTTCTCCCCCTGGATTTTTGGATTTGCGGGTATAATCACTATTCTGATTGTTCATCCGGTAAAGGGCCTGCAAAAATCGTTGACTGGACGAGCCGGTAAACCATTCCGGCCAGTTGGGGATATCGGTCCTGTCCCCGATACCATCCGGTCCCCAGCCATAGTTGGTATCACTGACAAAATAATTATTGTTGCCAAGCGCCCGGCCAAGACCGCCATTGCCGTCACTGAGCCAGTTCTCCCCAACAGAATGGTGGATAAAAACAAGTTTCATGGTCTGCCCGGGGGCTGTGCTTGAGGCCATGGCAGGGGAAAATAAGATAAGAATTACTAAAATCATCGTGCTAAATGAAATCAATCTGGTGAATGGCATTTGTTTTTTTTCCTGAAAATGAGTATATTCCATTGTTATCCAGTTTTGGAGGCCTCCGTTTTTTTCACAGGTGTATTTGAAAACGCACCGAATTATTGTCCAATGGCTATCAGAATCACATGGGCCAGGCAATACAATTTTCTGGTTACTCAATAAAAGTATCTGTAATATAGTGATTCAGTCCGTGTTGACTATTGATATTTATTTCCTTCTGGGCATATATGTTTGCAAGATAGATTCAGTACCCATTTGTTCCCTAATTTGTAAAAAAGGGAACCAACATTTCAAGCAGAGGATAATGCTATGAAATCTAAAGAAATCATTTGTGTTTTGTTTGTTGCAGCCCTTTGTTTTACAATTGCTTTTGGATGCGGGAAAAAAGAAGAAGTCAATATTGCCGCAATCGACTTGGTTGAACAGGATCTTGAACAGGGAAAAATAGATAAAAATACTGCCCTGGTTTATAAGATGTATGCACTCTTCAATCATCCGGATTTGCCTCAAAAATATCATTCCAGAGTAATGACAAGGAAGGGGGACGCACTCCTTAGAAAGATCCGCAAGGACTGGGATTCATTGTCTGATGAAGCCCAAAAGAAACTGGCCCCTTTCTTTTTAAATCCGCTGGACCCGAAAAGTGCTCTTTACCTGGGCAATGATAAAGAAGAAACTTTGGCCAGATCTTTTGGATTTACTAAAAAAGCATATGCCAATATCCCCAGTATTGCCGGGCTGAACCATTATGTCACGGATAACGGTAAGGTGAAAATCTGGTACAAAAGTTATCAGCAACAGGCCGCTATCACAGTCAGGGACGCCTTTAACAATGACAAGATCCATGAAAAAGAGACCGCGCTGATGGGGCGGGTGCCCCTCCCGGACGACATTGATATCGGCGATGATGTCAAACTGGATATTTTTTTTAAGAACATAAGTGATCACGGATTGTGCTATCCGGGCCCGGTTTCCAACCGCAAATGTTACGGCTGGATCGTGCTCAAGCAAAGTATGACCGGAAATCGGATGAAAACCACTGCCGCCCATGAATACTTTCATGCCATTCAGTATGCCATTGATTTCACTGAAAAAGACTGGTGGCAGGAATCAACCGCCACCTGGGCCGAGCACTTAATCTATCCGGATGCGGATCTGGAACATGAATGGCTCCCTGAATATTTCAAAGAGAATAAAATGGCAAAATCCCTTACCATTAAGGATGAAAAACATGAGTACGGTGCCTATGTCTTTCCACTCTATATTGCTCAGAAATATGGCAACAATAAAGTGGGACAAATCTGGCAGGCCTGTGAATCAGCTTTGGCAAATGCACAAAGAACCATTGAACTGGAACTCCCCGGCGGCTGGAAAGATACAATGAAGGAGTTCTCGCTTTGGTCTTACAACCAGGAACCTGCAAGGCATTTCAGGGACCGGCCGGGGAAATTCTTGCCCGCCACCCCCGAAATAGACGATGTATGGATGTCTACGGAAGAGACCCTGGAAGAGGAGGTCGCCCCTCTGGCTGTCCGTATAATCAACTATTGGGTTGACCAGCCAACCATCCGGTCTGTGGATTTTGATCTGGACCGGTTTCATTCCATCTATCCGGACATTGCTTTGTGGGCGGTGATTGAGACAAAAAACGGGGATGAGCGGGTAGAGGACTGGACAGACTTAAGTTTTAAAAATTTTTGCTTTGACCTGCCTGAAGAAGATCTAAAACGGGTGGCTTTGATTTATGGCAATGGCAGCCAGACCCGGAAAAAAGAAAAATTGTTTGATATTGATTATTTTACCCATGAATATGGCTGCTCCGCCAAGCTGGAGCTGTCCTGGAACGTCACCCAGCAGGGCGGGGGCGAGGCCGTTTTTGGTAAATATGTCAAAGGCTTTGCCACCGGCAAGGGATCTTACGATGAAAACGGAAACTTAAGTGTCATGTTCAGACAGGAGATTGTTGATCCGGATGATCCCAATGATCCTGAGAGCGGTAAACAGCTGGTTCCATATGGTTCTTTTACTTTTTCCGCAGGTTATCAATCCGGGGGCAGGGCGGGTGTGAAAAGTGTCTATTCCATGGGAGGTCATAGCAGTGGTCGGGGTTCGGGCAGTGATCAATGGAAGGGCAGCCGAAGAAGCAAAAATAAAAAAGGATTGTTGCGCCTTCACATTATCAAGCATAAAAAGAACCAGGAACAGCCAGAGTTGACCGCAGAAGAGCTCAACGCGGTTCCCGAATCCATGCGAAATATGCTGACCCAACTACAATCTCTGCAGGAATCATTATCCAATAATATGCCTCCGGGGATTGAAATGCCAAAAGAACCCGGAGAAGGCGAAATAAAGTATAAGCTTTTTTTACGGATTGAAAATATTCCGGGCCGGTTTTCAGGCACAGCAGATATCCAATCCTCGGCAGGAGGCGGGAGCACAACCTTTGCCGAAGATATTGAAGTGGGAATGATCGCTCCCATTGAATTTGAAGGCATTGTCCCGGAAAATATCGGCGTGATTCCTTTGAACAAAAGTTTTTCCGAGGGTAGTATCCAAGGACGGGTCTCCGGAGTGCTGAAACTGGGAGGCAATTAGTGCCTTTCACAATTTGATTTTTAATATATGCTTTATACAGTGCAAGTCAGTGAATGGGGTAAATGCTTGTCCTCATTCTATAAAAATCGTCCATGATTTTTATGTGAGGAAAATTTCTTTTCATGCGGCGTCCGGCCGCCAAAAGAAATTTAAATCCGGACAACCCTTCACCCCATCCCCTGACCAGAGCATATTTTAGGTATGTAGAATGGTTTGCTTTCCAGCCTATATAATTTCAAAATCATTTTAAAATTACCTCAATATCACCTCAAAATTCTCTCAAAATCCACTCACTTTCAAAATCTCTTAAAATCATTTTAAACTCACCTCAA
>JAAEMC010001109.1 GCA_024225895.1 Desulfobacteraceae bacterium
GCAGCTGATTAACGTCGGTTACAGCACAAAAAATCCAAGGAAACATTTTAAAGAGAGTGAACATGAACCAGATGCCAAAAAGATTCCCCACAAGATCAGCAGACCGGGCACTTGCCGGAATGATAGGTCCGGTTACCTGTGTTATTCAGCTCGAGATGGGTTTTGATTATGAGCTGGATGATAAACGACTTGAAAAAGCGGTTTTACTGATAACGGACAAAGTACCGTTGCTGGGATGCCGTTTTGTTCCTAAAAGGTTTCGTCCCTATTTCGAAAGGCTTGAAATCGAACGGTTTAAGCTGTTTCACCTGACATCGGATCCTGCTGAGTTCGAATCTTTCAGAAATGAACGAATGGATTTTTTTAACGGTCCCCAGATTGATACATGTCTTTATCGATCTAATTCCAAAGACCGGTTTTCAATAAAGGTATCACACCTTGTTTGTGATGCGGCAGGGGTGAAAGAAATTGCCGGTGAATTATCAAAAATCTTTAACCGGCTCAAAGATGATCCGGATTTCAAACCGGAACCTGATATCGAGGATTACCGGGGATTCTGGCAGATCGTCCGGCAAGTCCCCTGGTATGCCATCCCCAGGATAATTTACAATTATATGTGTGAGATTTACGGGTCAAAATTCCCAAGTCAGAGTCATGTCGTTCCGATGCGGAAAGTATCGGATAACAAGATACAATTGTTTACGAAGCATATTGATAAAACACAATTTGCTTGTTTGAACGCATATGCAAAAAAGATGCATGCCACAATAAATGATGTATTGGTTACAGCCATTGTCCGCGCGTTGTCAAAGACCGGGGAGTTTAAATCCGGTAATGCCTTGCGGTTGGGAATGGCGGTTGATTTGCGGAGATATCTGCCAGGGAAAAAGGCCGGATCAATTGCCAATTTTTCATCCCTTGAACTTTTCAATTATGGGGAAAATATAGAAAAGGATTTTGAATCAACCCTGATCCGAGTGACCCAAAAGACAAACAAAAGGAAATCATCATGGCTCGGCTTGATTTCTTTTATTTCAACTTACCCCATGCTTTGGAGCCTTCCTTTTTCTATCCTGAAAGTTGCAGGGAGCAAGGGGTGGGA
>JAAEMC010001110.1 GCA_024225895.1 Desulfobacteraceae bacterium
ACAATATCCTTGTCAATGGAAGAATCTTCTTTCCATGCCAGAACAAATTCAGGCTGCTTGGTATCTGCATTTTTTCTAAACCGCGGATTTTCTTTCAAGGCTTTTTTATTGAAAACACCTGTTTTGGTGATAACACCGGAACGATAAAGCTCAGCTAGAACATCCAGGATACCGGAACCGCATATTCCCTTGACCTTCATTTCTTCGGGCTTTGAAAATTTACGGGATTTATCATGGCCGATTACCCTGTAATCCACTTCCTGGGTTTCAGGATCAATTTCGATTCGTTCAATGGCCCCCGGGGCTGCCCGCATACCAAAGGCAAGCTGGGCGCCTTCCATGGCAGGACCAGTGGCACAAGAAGACGAATAGAGCTTGTGCCGGTTGCCGAGAATCAACTCGCCATTGGTTCCGATATCAATAATCAGCTGGATATCATCCCCTTTGTACGGTTCTTCAGCCAGAAGTACGCCCACGTTATCTCCACCAACAAAGCCGGCCTCATTGGGCATGGCAAAAATGTAGGATGACGGATTGACATCAATGCCAAGATCCCTTGCCTTGATATCCAGGCTATGATGAATCACGGGCGGAAATGGGGCCAGCCCCACGGGTTCCGGATCAAGTCCCAGCAGGATATGGTGCATGGCCGTATTGAACCCGATGGTGACATCCTCGATATCTTCCTTACTTATCCTGGGATATTCGACACCTTCTTCAATGATCTCCTTGTATTCAACCGGGCCGTCTTCGCCTTTCTTTTTCCTTATTTTCTTCTTTTTGGGATGGGTGAGCGCCACCGCTTTTTCAATCATGGAATTGATCCCCTCAATGATATCATCGCTCATGCGCTTGAGACCGCCGGGCGTTGTCATATGAAAGGTAATACGGGCCATGACGTCTTCACCGTATTTACACTGGGGATTCATGATGGAAGAGGTTCCGATAACTTCCATTGTCGTCAGGTCACATAGATAACCTGCACAGGTGGTTGTTCCCACATCAATGGCTATACCATAGGACTTATTAATTCTGCCCGGCCGGATACGGATAACTTCCTTTTCATTCCATACACTGACGGTAACTGTCCAGTTTTTTGCCCTGAGTGCACCCGGAAGTGTTCTCAAGGTAACAATATCAACAGTTAAGTCTGTCAGGCCGTATTCCCTTGCAAGACCATTGCACAGACGTTCCCAGTCACCTACTTTATCCTCAAAATCAGGTTTTTTCAGCTCAATTGTATAAAGTTTGATGGCTGGATTGAACTCAATCTTTATGTCACGGGCAGCCTTGGAAACCACCTGCTTTCCGGCACGGGATTCTTCAGGTACAAATACAAGGATATCATCCTCTATAGTTGCAACACATCCGAGCCTGAATCCTTTTTCCCGGTTTTCAGGATTAATGAACTTTGCTTCAACTTCCTCCTGCCAGGGGGATACGTTTTCCATTGAAGACTGGATATTATATTTTTCAAAATGACCTTCTTCAATTCGGACAATACATTTTCCGCAAACTTTTGTTTCACCGCAAAGGGCTTCGATATCCACACCGATGAGTCTCGAGGCTTCTATGATGTTGCATCCCTTAGGAACTTCGCCACGTCGGCCAGAGGGTTGAAATATTACATTCACATATTCTTGTGCCATTATAGTGCTCCTTTGATTACTCGATCTCGCCTTTCTGGAATTCTCTCAACCGTCCGATCATTTTAATTCCTTCAGATACCGCATTACCTGCAGACTCGGCATAACCGTCCGCGCCAAAAAGGTTGGCAACATCACGGGTTACAGGGGCACCGCCCAGCATAATCAGGCAGTCGGGATTTTTTTCCTTGACCATGGCAATCACTTTTTTCATTCCCATCATGGTCGTGGTCATCATGGCAGACATGGCCAGAACATCTGAATTCACATCCAGCTGTTTTTCAACAAAGTTTTCCAGGGGTACATCCCGGCCAAGATCATAAACTTCCCACCCTGCTACATCGAACATCATTTTAACAAGATTTTTACCGATATCATGGACATCACCCTGGATGGAACCGATGACAACAGATGCCTTGGGAGCGTCGGAGTCAATTGAAATATGGGGACGCAGGATATCCAGGCCTTTATAGAGTGCATCTGCGCACATTAATACTTCCGGAACAAAATATTCATTGGTATCAAACAGCACACCCACTTCTTCCATTCCTGCGGCAAGTCCATCCATTACAGCAAGCATGGGATCTACACCCTCATCCAGTGCACGCTGGGCCGCTTCGGCGCAATCATCTTCTTCATACTCAACTACGGCTTCTCTTAACGCTGCTAAAATTTCTTCTTGTGCGGACATTTTTTATCTCCTTATTTTTAGAGTCTTCCTACGGCAGGGGATGAATTTTTTCCATATTCCCTTACTGTCTTAACATATGTTTCCATGTTTTCAAATTTCACCTCAGGCCAGATATCACATCCCGGCCAGACAGCGTCCAGACCGTTATCGATGCATTGTTTGATGACGGCTTCCACTTCAGCCACATCCTCAAGCTGGGTCAAAGTGTTATAAGGATCAAAATTACCAAATAAAAGGGCATCGTTGCCAAGTTTTTCACGGGTTTCAACCACATTGTTTTTCTGATCCACACTCAATGCATCGGCACCGCATTCATGCATCATTTCGATAATCATATCGGTTGAGCCGCAAATATGATTTACAGACGGAACACTGGTGATGGAATCAAAGACTTTTGTCAGGTTCGGGCCGACCAGGGTCTTCCACATACGGGGGGACAAAAGATCTGTTCCCGATCCCATATCCCTGACGGAAATAAAGTCCACACCCAGTTCCTGGTAATGCTTGCACATATCAATGGTCACCTGCGTCACTTCACCAAGAAAGGCTGCGATCTGATCTTTTTGTTTCTTAAGTCCTTTCAGGAGAATATCCAACTCCATAATCTGGCCTGCAAGAGTAAATGGCCCTAAAACCCATGCACCCAGTGCCAGATCCGGGGCTTCTTCTTTTATGATTTTAAAGGCTTCATCAATCATGGGAAGCCGTCCTTGAGTCATATAGTCTTTGGGAATATCAATTTCATCCAGAGTTTTCCACTTGTTAGGAACTGTGGGATAGATAACGCCTTCTGTATTTTCATAAAGAGAAATACCCCGTCCCATGGCCTCTGCAACCGCAGCCATATCATAGGGAATAACAACGCCATCCATATTGAACAACCTGGCGGACGTAATGGCAGATTCAGCCATCAACCTTGCATCAGTATGAATTTTGGCAAACTGGGTTCCCATTTTTTCAATGGCCTGAACTACGACTGCGCCCTGACCGCTGAAACATGGCATTGTATCCACGGGTTCACGCTTGAACAGTCTTTGAATTCTTTCTTTTCCGGTAAATTCCGTCATAGATTTTCCTCTCAATTATGTTGTTATATTCATTTTTAATTCTTTATCAGCAGATGGTTAACTATTTTTAAGGTTCTCCACAAAATCAGGAAACAATTTAAAAAGCGGATGGTTAAGATCCTTGGGCAGACGTCCTGTTTCGCTGTAAACCGCTGTTGCCAGAAAAGCATCCGCCATTGCAACAGCCGGCATGATTCTTTGGGCACCCACCATGGGACCTGAAAAAATCATATCATGGCACATGAATGCGGCCAGGGACTCAAGGGCGGCATCTGCGGCTGCCCAGCCTTTAAATCCCCATTTTTCTCTGGCATCCGTCCACATGTACGATCCATTGGAGGGTGCGGAGCTTGTGGGCAGACCCCATTTTTCTTTGATCATTTTATTGGCAATACCGCAAAGAGCTGTGGCAGGGCCATTCATTACAGAAGAATCAACAAAAACATTTTCAAATTGAGCATCGTTTTTTTCAATGGCATCCAAGAGTTTCTGGGTGCCGGTAATCCTGCCCTTTGGCATTTGATCTTCCTGATCAAATGCAACCAGAAGGACATTCTTAACACCGATCTTAACCATTTCACTGATTTCAGTGTCTATATCCTGCTCCCATACTGTAATACTGTTGTAGAACATGCGGTCAAGAAGGCCTTTTTCAGCACAATAAGCAGCGGCTTCCAATTTTGGTTTTAATGTCCAGGCATCAATGCAGAACGGCATATCTGTGTTGGCCACAACAAAGTCGATGAATGTTTTGAATTCCTTGCCTGTATTGGCAACAATATCTGCCATGCCCGGAACCCCTGTCTCCTCGGTCAGCCTGTCCTGGGTTTTTAATAGATCGGCGGCCATGTCTTCATCAAAACCCTCTTTGCGTTTCCCGGGAAAGACTTTATCGCCTTTTTGGAATATTGAATTACAGACAACGGTAGGATAATCCCCGGGCTGTCCACCGAATTTTACACCACCAACATTACATACTTTCTGTTCTTTTTGAAATTGAAACATCGTTCCTCCTGGATTGAATAATATGGTTAGGTTTTTGACATTTCTCTAAATTAATACAGTTTAATAATGGTAGTGACCGTAACAAAAGATTGTAAACTGTGTAAATCGTCCCTGGGATGTTTTTTGAGATAAAAAAGATGGTTTTTCAAAATTTGCGGGTGTTGCATACATCCGGCTTTTTAATGCAAGAATTTTTCCATTTTATATTCCATAGGCCACCCTGCAAATCCCTGTTTCGAAGGCGTTTACAAGTGTTTCGCACCGGATTTTAAGACATCGATTGATTAACTTTTCAGCCTACCGGCTCATGGAGGGGTTTTAAGACCTGAAACAGAATATAGTCCAAAGGGTGATTTTTTTATTTTATTTGCAGGCGCATAGAATGCTGCAATTAG
>JAAEMC010001111.1 GCA_024225895.1 Desulfobacteraceae bacterium
AGCAAATCGCATAAATATGTTCCGATACTATGGTGCCTGTGTCTATCATTTGTGGCTAAAATTTTCTTGATGCCACAATCGATTTGCTCAAAGGCGATTCCGTTAATCTATCGTGTTTTAGGAACTTTTTTTTGGGAATCGCTATAGTTATTTAAAAAAAAAATCATTTTGGCAATCGTGATCCTCTCCTAAAAAACTGGAGACCTATCTAAGCCACTTTTTTCAGGCTATACCATTCCTGCTCACAGTGAACAGGAGTTTTCCAGCCATTGGCCGAATGTTTCCTTCTTTGGGTTCCGTTAAACATTTAGGGTAAATTCCCCACGGTGTTTGGCAGAACCCAACATTTGGTAAAAATGCTTTACGATACTTATGCAATGCAAAGACTTTTGTTGCATTTACCTTTAAATCATAACTGCTTGAAATCATTAATATGGAAAAGTTACGTGCGATTGGCCTGCAGCGAAACCCCCATTAAAGATAGACAAACCTATGCGGATTTGATAAATATTTTTGAAATGTTCTATTTTTTTTTGGCAGCTGGATGATTTGAATAAAGTTTTTACTTAAAAGATGCTCAAAACAAATCTGCTCAGCAAAAAAACAAAATACTTGTTTTTAACCAAAAGGCGTTACTTTTTTTGCAGAGAACCCCACGATCTTTCAGTTTATAAAATACAGTACAAGGGCAAACGATGAATTGCACATTTTGTTGAACTCAGACTGTATGGCGTATTATTTAACTAGTTTGCAAACTGCATAAGGCTTAAATAATGCTTCAGTGCAATTATTCGTTGGTAAAATATTAATTTTTGTCAATGGAGTAAAATTGTGATTCCCGTTGGAATTGAGGCATTGAATATTTATGGCGGAGCTGCTTTTATAAATGTGAGAAAACTGGCCGGGCACCGCCAACTTGATGTGGAAAGATTTGAAAATCTTCTGATGGATGAAAAAACCGTGGCCCTGCCTTGTGAAGACCCGGTTTCTTTTGCTGTGAATGCTGCCAAACCTATAATTGACAACCTCTCCCAAGAAGAAAAAGATCGTATTGAGCTTTTGATCACCTGTTCTGAATCTGGAATTGATTTTGGGAAATCCATGAGTACCTATGTCCATGACTGCCTGGGATTAAACCGCAATTGCCGCCTTTTTGAAATCAAGCAAGCTTGCTATGCCGGGACTGCCGGGCTGCAGATGTCAGCAACTTTCATTCTTTCCCAGTTATCCCCGGGAGCCAAGGCCCTGGTGATTGCCAGCGATATTTCCCGGTTTATTTTAGAAAAGGGGAAAACTGCCCAGGGCCAGGACTGGTCCTATGCTGAACCAAGTTCGGGAGCCGGGGCCGCAGCTATGCTGGTGGGGGAGAATCCAATTGTCTTTCAACTGGATGCCGGTGCCAGCGGATACTATGGGTATGAGGTGATGGATACATGCAGACCCATCCCCGACGGTGACTGTGGTGACGCAGATCTCTCTTTAATGTCCTATCTGGACTGCTGTGAACAGTCTTTTAGAGAGTATAAGAGCCGTGTGGACTATGTTGACTATAAAAATTCATTTCAATTTCTAATTTTTCATACTCCCTTTGGCGGAATGGTAAAGGGTGCCCATCGTAATATGATGCGGAAAATGGCAAAGGCAGCACCTGGCGAAATCGGTGCTGATTTTGAAAAACGGGTGGTTCCCGGCCTGAACTATTGCCGTCGGGTGGGGAATATTATGGGGGGAACCATTTTCATGGCCCTTGCCAGTACCATTGACCAAGGGAATATGGATGGTGCAAGGCGCATCGGTTGTTTTTCCTATGGTTCCGGCTGCTGTTCAGAATTCTACAGCGGCGTTGTATCAGATCAAAGCCAGGCATTGCAGGGTCAATACGAGATCCAGGCCAGGCTTGACAACCGCTATGAATTGTCCATGGAAGAATACGACGCTTTATTGCACCACAGCAGTGCTGTAAAATTTGGAACAAGGAATGTAAAAATAGATGATAGATCTGTATCAGGTGTTACCCATGCCTGGAAAGGGATACCTTTACTATTTCTAAAAGAAATAAAGGAATTTCATCGTCAATACGAGTGGGTGTCATAAAAGGCCTCCAAAGCATTCAGGCCTCCGAGCGTTTCTTATATTCGTGATTCAAACAGACCGGACAGATTTTGTCGTACCCGGGCCGGTTCTGAAATGAAGAAATCAGAAAATATGAAAAAGGATGGAGTTATAAAGAGCTTGAAGAAGATGTGTTTAAAAAAAGAGAATATTCTGCTTGCCAATCATCGGGTCCTGGATAGGGGCATTTTCCCGGCTGTCGGTTATTTTGAGCTGGTTCTCAAAGAACTGATTTCAAGGGATATGCCTAAAATGAATTTCCCAATAAAAATCAGTGATACAATCTGGCCGGCCCCCCTGGCATGTAATACAAAGAAAAAGCAAGTTTATATAAATCTGCAAAAAAAAGCCCCGGGTTTTTTGTATGATGTGACCACAAAGACAAAAAAGGGAACCATCGTTCATGCCAGAGGCAAATTGAGCTTTTTAGCGGCCATAAAACAGGATGCAGAACCAATTGATATTAATCAGATATCAAATCAGTTTAAGCGAATAAAAAACAATAATAGCTGTTATAAAACCTTTGAAAAAATCGGCATAACCTATAAAGACCTTTTTCGATCGGTTCAAGAGTTTAAATGGAATCAGGATGAATCCCTGGCCAAGATCTGTGTTCCGGGAAATGATGCTGATTTTAAACTCAATCCAGGATTCCTGGATGCTGCCATTCAATGTGTGCTTTTGCATATATCCAAATGCCATGATTCTTCATGTGTTCACATTCCTTTTTCTTTGAAAGACTGGAAATTCTATCATGAGCTGCCTGATACAGGCTTTGTCCATACCATACTGAAAGAGGCCAACCCGGAAAAAGGATATTATATTTATGATCTGATGCTGTTTGATGAAAATGGTTACCTAAAGGCCGCAGCAAAAGAGATCTGTATAAAAGCCTATGATTCCGGAGACAAAGAAAAATCAACTGAAGAACCGCAGGAAAAATGGGCTGTTGCCGCCACTTTTACGGCAGAGCCCATCAAGGCACCGTTGGCATTCTGGCAAAAACAGATACAAAATGATGCCACAGTCCATTTCGCACCTTACAACCAGGTCTTTCAGGAGTTATTGGACCCTTTAAGCCTGTTGTCCCAAAACCAGTCCGGAGCAAATATCATTCTTTCCCGGCTGGAAGATTTCAAAGACCATTCCCGTTCAGGGCCTGCCCATCCGTCCAATTTTCATAGAGAAGAGGAAGAAAAGGACAAAATCCTTAAAGACAGCAAGCGGTTTGTCCTTCCCAATGGAATGGAAATTGCCCATCTCAACCCCTATGAAACCCGGTATTTATATGATGAGATTTTTGTAAAAAAGACCTATTTAAAACAGGGTATCTGTCTTCCAAAAGATGCTGTTGTCATTGATATCGGTGCCAATATCGGCATGTTTTCCCTTTTTATTGCCCATCTGTCTCCTTTGGCCAGGCTCTATTGCTGCGAACCGTCTCCTGTGACCTTTGATATTTTAAAAAGAAACATGGCCCTGTACGCCCCTGATGCCACACCATGCAACCTGGGAATTTCCGATGCCAACCATGAGGCAGAGTTTACCTTTTATCCCAGGTCATCTGTTTTTTCCGGATTCCATACCAATAAAGAGCAGGACGGGGCAGCCCTTAGAAAGGCAATGGAAAATGAACTCCTTGACCGGAACCCGTCACTGGATAAAGAACAGATCCAATCCCACCTGGATGACATGGTCTCCGACCGACTTGAAAAAAAGACCTATACCTGTCGTCTGAGGACACTTTCAAGCCTTTTGACGAAATATGATATCCAGCAGATAGACCTGCTTAAAATCGATGCGGAAAAATGTGAATGGGATATCCTCTCAAGCCTTGAGGATGAGGATTGGATCAAGATTCAACAAGTGGTGGTGGAAGTCCATGACGAGAATGGAGATCTTTTGGACAATGTAAAAGCCCTGTTAAAACAAAAGGGATTCCAGGTTTCAATTCTCGAAGAAGAACTGCTTCAATCATCCGGGCTGTATAATATTTACGGAAAAAGGTTTAAAATTGCTGAAAGAAGCAGTGAAACAGAGTCTGGTATTGAAAAAAATATCAATCAGTTCATCAGCCTGGTCAAAAATTTTTCAAAGACCAGCCAGGTTCCGGTACTCCTGGGGCTTTGTCCACCATCTCCCATGGCTCGGGAATGTTTGTCCAATACATTTTCATTAAAAATGGAAACCCTTTTGATCAGGCAGTTAAAAGATCATTCAAATGTTTGGGTGGTCCGGTTTTCAGACTACAAAGAAATTTACCAATGGCAAAAATATTATGATGCTGTGCGGGATAAGATGGGCCGCATCCCTTTTACACCTGAGTTTTTTAATGCCATGGCATCCATTCTTGTTCGCAGGCTTTTTGTTGAAAACCTCGAACCCCGTAAGGTCATTGCCCTTGATTGCGACAATACTCTGTGGAAAGGGATCGTGGGGGAACAGGGCACTGAAGGTATTAAAATAGGTCATGGCTTCCGGGAGTTGCAGAAGTTTATGATCCGACAGAAAGAAAAAGGAATGCTCCTTTGCCTTGTGAGCAAAAATAATGAGGCAGATGTAAAAGATGTGTTTTTAAACCGGGATGATATGGTCCTTAAAAGGGATGATATCACAGGACTTAAGATCAACTGGGAGACAAAATCATCAAACCTTTCAGCCCTGGCCCAGGAACTGAACCTTTCCCTGGACAGTTTTATCTTCCTGGACGACAGCCCCATGGAATGCGCACAGGTCAGGGCAGCAGCCCCACAGGTGCTCACCCTTCAGATGCCGGAAAAAGAAGAAGAGATCATTGATTTTTTAAACCATATCTGGGTCTTTGACCAGAAGGGCAGTACAAAAGAGGATGCCAAAAGGACTGAATTATACAAACAGAATATGGAACGTGAAAAGTTCAGGAAAAAAAATCTGTCTTTTTCAGATTTTATTTCAGGTCTTGAACTTTCCATCAGGATTACGCCGGCACACAATTAAGATATTGCAAGGGTCTCCCAACTGAGCCAGCGCACCAACCAGTTTAATTTTGTTAAAAAGCCCAGGGAAGTTTCTGGGATCAAAAAGATGCTGGATGAAAAAAAAATGGGGTGCCATGTGGTCCATGTGATGGACAGATTCGGCGATTACGGGCTTTGCGGTGTCATGATTTACAATGAAAATGGCCCTGATCTTATCCTGGACAGTTTTTTGCTCAGCTGCCGGGTCCTTGGAAGGGGAGTGGAACACAAAATGCTGTCATGGCTGGGGAAAAGGGCAAAGGACAAGGGCCGAAGACTGGTAAGTATCCCCTTTGTTCCAACTCCAAAAAATGTACCGGCCAAAGAATTTTTAAACAGCATCAGGACCGGACCCGTATCTGAAATCGGATTTGATATCGAGCCTGATCCCGAAGTTGATCCCGATTCCGGCAGGTACATTGAAAATGACGGGTCATATCACTATGATTTTAGAGCCTCTTTTCTGAGCAGCCTGGTATTTGATCCGCCAAAAACAGAAACATCACCCCTGAAAATATCCACATCACAGGCTGCCGGCCCTGAAAAACAAGTGCAGGACAATACCGGGCTCATGCAGAAAATTGCCAATGAATTAAACAGCCTTGACGCCATTCAAAAGGCCATGGAATTTCAAAGGGCAGATCAAAAAACATTGCAGCCGGGTGTAACTCACCTGTCTTTTCAAAAACAGGTGGAAAAACAGGTACAAAATGGGGAAAATCAATACCAGCCCCAAGTTCAAAAGATCATTTTAGATCAGCTTGCAAAGCTCATGAATATTGAGGCCGGCGCTTTTGATGTAGACCAGCCTTTTTTAGAATATGGTGTGGATTCTTTGATACTTGTGGATCTCATTGTATGCCTGAATAAAGAATTTCATATTGTCCTGCCCACCACCACCTTGTTTGATTATATCACTATAAACGATCTGGCCGGCTATCTTTGCAAGGACTATTTTTCCAGGGTAGAAAAAAAGATCCAGGGACAGGCAGGCAACAGTGATAAAGCCCGGGGGCATTTACCTGATACAGACTCCAAAGTGGCGGCCGGCAAAGACGAAATTGTGAACAGGTCTGTTGTGCAAGGCGAAAGAATAGAACATATTTCAAAGAAAATTGCCGTCATTGGAATGTCCGGCCGGTTTCCAAAGGCAGCCAATGTGGCTCAATTCTGGGAATTGCTTTGCAAGGGTAAAAACGGTGTTCAAACCATCCCGGAAGACAGGTGGGCCATAAAGGAGTTCTATGACCCTGATCCAAAAATGCCTGGGAAGTCCTATGGCAAATGGGGTGGTTTTCTTGATGATATAGATCAATTCGATCCTTTATTTTTTAATATCTCGGGAAGGGAGGCAGAACTCATGGATCCCCAGCACCGGCTTTTCCTGGAGGAGAGCTGGTCTGCCCTGGAAGATGCCGGGTATGCAATCCTGAAAAATTCCAACCAGATACATTCCAACGGGGCAAATCCCAACCAGTTGAAATCCGGGAGAAACTGGGGCGTGTTTGCAGGCAGTGACCGAGGGGATTACCAGGCCGTGATCAAGGCTGCAGGCAGGCCTGAACAAGGGGCATCCTTTACCGGGAACCATGGATCAATCCTGGCTGCCCGAATTGCCTATTTCCTGAACCTGAAAGGACATGCCGTTACCATTGATACTGCCTGCTCCTCATCCCTGGCAGCCGTGAGTATGGCCTGTGAAAGCCTTTTAAAAGGGGATATGGATCTTGCCCTGGCGGGGGGGGTTGCCATCAGGAACACACCGGATTTTTATGTGCAGTGCAGTAAACTCGGCATGCTGTCCAAAAAGGGTAAATGCCGGGTATTTGATGATAAAGCAGACGGGTTTGTTCCGGGAGAAGCTGTGGGGGTGGTGGTTCTCAAGCGCCTTGAACAAGCATTGCATGACAAGGATCATATTTATGGCGTGATCCATGGAAGCGCAATGAACCAGGATGGAAAAACCAATGGCATTACCGCTCCCAACAGCCTGTCACAGACTGATCTTTCCCTGAAGGTTTACCAGGAAAACAACATCAATCCAAAAGATATCAGCTATGTGGAAGCCCATGGTACAGGGACCCCGCTGGGAGATCCAGTGGAGGTCACAGCACTTTCCAGGGCGTTCAGGCAGTTTACCGGGAAAGAACACTATTGCGCCATTGGTTCTGTAAAGAGCAATATCGGGCATTGCATACATGCAGCCGGTATCTGCGGTCTGATAAAAATGCTGCTCTGCCTGGACCATAAAAAGATGGTGCCCAGTATTCATTTTAACAGGGAGAACCGGCACATCCCATTTGAAGGAAGCCCGTTTTTTGTCTCAAGAAAGCTTTGCGACTGGAATCCTTGTAAAGGAAAACCGAGACTGGGCGCTGTGAGCGCTTTTGGATTCAGCGGGACCAATGTCCATATGGTGGTAGGAGAGGCTCCTTTCCAACCCGAAAAAAGACAAAAGCCTTTACCCTGTTATCTTGCGACTGTTTCTGCGAAAAACCAAAAGGCCCTGGAACAACTTGGGCAAAACCTTGCCCAAAGCCTGGATGAAGAAAATCATAATCTGGAAGACATCTGTTACACGCTGAATGTCGGCAGAAGTCATTTTGAAAAACGCTGGGCCCTTGTTGTGGAGTCGGTCCGTGAATTAAAAATAAACCTGAACAGGCTTTTGCAGGGAGAGGATGTCCCAAGCGCCCTTTCAGGATCCATCCAAAAAGGCTCATCAGCAGATGATGCCATTTACAAACAAGCCCTTGATGGGGTGATTCAGGACCTGCGAAACCGCAAATTTTTGGATGCAAAAACATTTCAGCAGAAGCTGATAATAATAGGCGGGCTCTATGTCAAAGGGGTCCTGCTTGATTTTGAAGCACTCTTTTATAAGGACAGGCAGCCGGGAAGGATTAGTCTTCCCACCTATCCTTTTACCAGGAACCGTTACTGGGTGGACCCTGTTAATTCACTAAATGAAAGAACCGTTGAATCCAGCCGGACTACATCCATTATTCATCCGTTACTGCATCAGAACAGGTCTGATGTAAAAGGCCTTTGTTTTACCTCAACTTTCACTGGCACAGAATTTTTCTGGTCAGATCACAAAGTCAAGGGGCAAAAGGTGTTCCCCGGAGCCGCAACCCTGGAGATGGCCAGGACTGCTGTGGAACAGGTAGTTAGATCAAATATTGAGAAGAAGTATGGGGACAGAATCACCATTGGTTTGAAAAATCTGGTTTGGATTCATCCCATAGCATTTAACACCATAAATCCGGAAAAGAATAGCCGGCAGCACCAAGGGACAACACTTTATATCAGACTCCAAGTCCGGGGGAACACCGGTGTTGGGTCCCATGAAATTTTGGGTGAGATTCAAGACGAAATCCA
>JAAEMC010001112.1 GCA_024225895.1 Desulfobacteraceae bacterium
ACACCGGATATCCTCTTTAATGGTACGTTCTTTGCTATATTCTATATTTGGGTATTGGATGAAATTTAATAATTGTTGTAGGGGCTTAACCTGTGTGTCTGCCCGTTTCAAGAATTGTTAATTGGAAAACCGAATAAAAAAAACCACAGACCATAATAACAGGGAGACCGGAACATGGCCCATGAACTTGCAGACAGGCGGGATGTTGATTTTGTCGTATTTGAACAGCTTGAGACAGAGCGTATTTTAAAGAATGCCAAATTTGAGGGGCTTGATAGAAAGACTTTGGAAATGGCCATCACCGAGGCACGCAAACTTGCACTCAAAGAGATTGTCCCCACCAATATCCCCGGAGACCGGGAAGGGGTAAGACTTGAGAATGGTGAAGTGAAAGTGCCGGCCTCTTTTCACCGGGCTTTTAAACTCTATCGTGAAGGGGACTGGATTGCCTTTATGGATGATGTGGAAGTCGGCGGTCAAGGCATGCCGGCAACGGTCTGGGCCGCAGTGACCGAGTATTTTGTCAGCGCCAACCTGGCCTTTATCATGTATCCGGGGCTTTGCCACGGCATTGGAAAGGTGATCGAGCTTTATGGATCTGAAGAACAAAAGGCGGTTTATTTAGAAAAGCTTTACACGGGAAAGTGGGGCGGAGCCATGCTGCTCACGGAACCCCAGTCAGGTTCCGATGTCGGGGAACTTGATACCATGGCCCAAAAAAATGATGACGGCACCTACACCGTCACCGGCAACAAAATTTTTATCACCGGCGGGGACCAGGATCTGACGGAAAACATTATTCATCTTGTACTGGCACGGGTCAAAGGGTCGCCCCACGGCACCAAAGGGCTGTCTCTTTTTATTGTCCCTAAAATCAGGATCAATGAAGACGGCACCCTGGGTGAGCCCAATGACGTTGTCTGCACCGGTATAGAGGAAAAACTGGGTATCCACGGCAGTGCCACCTGCAGTCTGAGCCTTGGAAGCAAAGCAGGCAGTCAGGGTTTTCTTATCGGTGAGGAAAATAAGGGGATGAAGGCCATGTTCTCCTTGATGAATGAAGCCAGAATCGGCGTGTCCATACAGGGTCAGGCCCTGGCAGGGGCTGCCTATGCCCATGCCCTTACCTATGCAAAAGAGCGTTGCCAGGGCAAAAACCTGCTTCAGATGCTTGATTCTGAGGCTGATCAGGTACCCATCATCCAGCATCCGGATATCAGGCGGATGCTGTTGTGGATGAAGTCCCATGTGGAAGGCATGCGCAGCCTAATTTATTATACCGCCCTTTGTTTTGACGTGTCTGAACTTGATGAAAGTGAAGAAAAAAGACAGAAATATCTGGGTCTGGTTGAAATTCTCACCCCTATTCTCAAATGCTATTGCTCTGAGAAAAGTTTTGAGGTCTGCACCCAGGCCCTGCAGGTATTCGGCGGATATGGATTCACCACTGAATACCCCATGGAGCAATACCTCCGGGACAGCAAGATTACCAGTATTTACGAAGGCACAAGCGGTATCCAGGCCATGGATCTTCTGGGGCGTAAGCTGGGGATGAAAGAAGGTAAATTTTTTATGGATCTATTGGCGGAAATGCAAAAAACCATCACCCAGGCCAGGGATTTTGACTATATCAAGGATCTGGCAGAAAGATTGA
The DNA here is from genome assembly GCA_024225895.1 of Desulfobacteraceae bacterium. GTDB lineage: Bacteria > Desulfobacterota > Desulfobacteria > Desulfobacterales > Desulfobacteraceae > JAAEMC01. The sequence goes on from JAAEMC010001112.1 coordinate 1,655, forward strand.
GTGCAGCAGTGAACAGGGCAGGGGAGGTGGCCTTCCAGCTGGGCTCCCAGGCCATGAGCCCGAAAGTGATGACGGCCTTTGCCTTTTCCCATCCTTTTCTCATGGCCATGGGGGATGTGGCCATTGCATGGATGCTGCTGCAGCGGGCAGTCAAAGCGGCTATGCAGTTAGATAAATTGACCAACGGTATTGATGCGGCAGAACGAAGGCGCATGGCCCAGAACGATAAAAAAGTGGCATTTTATGAAGGCGTACTATGCACAGCCCAGTTTTTTATCAACTCCCAGCTGCCTGTTACCATGGGTCAATTTGACGCCATTTCTGCGTGCGATGATGCGGTAATGCAGATGCCGGAAGCTTGCTTTGGGAGCTGATGATCCTTTAAGGTGGTAGGCATGCAGATGTGGGGTGGCCGGGGCCTGGTTTTGTTTTTCCGGGGGTTCCCCTAAATGTTTAGTGGAACCCATAGTTAGTCTGTTGCAAAAGCCGCCGCACAAGATTATGGGAAAATTCGGGAAAGTCTTCAATCTGCTGGAAATATCATTGGTGCTATGGATATGATGATTGCTGCCCATGCCAGAAATGAAGGGATGATACTTGTAACAAACAACGAGAAGCATTTAAAAAGAGTGCCTAAAATGAAAATCGAAAACTGGACAAAATTAAGGAACTCTACTTGACACCTGTCCATAGCCGGGTTACAATATATCATGATTAAAAATTTCAAACATAAGGGATTGAAAACCTTATATGAAACCGCCAGTCAAAAAGGCGTTAATCCAGAACATACAAAACGATTGCGAATAATACTTGCCCGATTAGACGCAAGCCAGAGCCCAGAAGATATGAACTTACCTGGCCTTAGACTCCACCCATTGAAAGGTGAACTGAAAGGATTCTGGGCGGTCGATGTTTCTGGAAACTGGCGTGTCTTTTTTCGATTTGAAAACAATAACGCCGTTGACATAGATTATAACGACTATCATTAAGGAGTAAAAAATGGTTATGCATAATCCTCCACACCCTGGCGAAGTAATAAAAGAACTTTGCATTGAGCCTTTAGGCTTAACGGTTACAGATGCAGCCAAAGGACTTGGTGTTTCTAGAAAGACACTATCAGCCTTGCTAAATGGCCGCTTTGGTATTTCTCCTGAAATGGCTATACGCCTTTCAAAAGGCTTTGGTGGCAGTGCTGAAAGTTGGTTAATACAGCAAAGCCAATATGATCTCTGGCAAGCCATGCAGAAAGCAAATGATATTAAAGTCAAAGCTTTCACATAATATTGCAACAGAATAAGGATCGGCTCCAAAATTATTTGATCTTTTGTTTTCAAAATACCCAGTCTTTTAAGGGGTTTTGGAAACAATTTAGATCAAGTTATTTTGTAACGATTCCT
>JAAEMC010001113.1 GCA_024225895.1 Desulfobacteraceae bacterium
CAAAACCATTCAGCCCCAAAGTATTAGTTGCAAGGATTCGCGCCATATTGCGTCGTCGTAAAAAGGAATTTGCAGAACCGGATAGCAGGATCAAACAAGAAGGGGATCTGATTATCGACCGGGCAAAATACCTGGTGACGCTTGGAGGAGATGCTTTAGATCTGACCCTGTCAGAATTTTCACTGCTCTCTTTTCTGGCAGGTAAAAAGGGGTGGGTCTTCACAAGAAACCAGATTGTTGATGCAATTCATGGTGAAAATTATGCAGTGACCCCGAGAAGCATTGACGTCATCGTTGTTGGGTTGAGAAAAAAATTAAAAAATTATGCTTCTAATATTGAAACGGTTCGAGGGGTCGGTTACCGGTTTAAGAGTAAAAATGAATAAAAAAAAGAAACTGATCTGGCATATTTTCCCCTCGTTCCTTGTGATTACTGTACTTTCACTATCAGCAGTCACATCTTATTCGACCAGCTATTTTAAAAAATTTTTTCTTAAGAATTCAGAAAAAGAGCTAACCATCCGGGCAAAACTTTTACAGAAAAAATTTACCGATATCTTAAAAGAGGGAAAAAAGCAGTATCATCGTATTGATACCCATTGCAAAGATATTGGAGAAGAAACCGGTACACGGGTTACCGTTATCCTACCTTCAGGTGTGGTTGTTGGGGACTCTTTTGGTGATATAAAGACCATGGGAAACCATTTGACGCGGCCGGAAATCGGGGATGCGCTGAAAAAAAATAAAGGCATTAGTATAAGGTATAGCTCAACGCTGGATAATAACATGATGTATATTGCACTGCCTGTGTCTCACGGCAGTAGTTTAATGGCCGTTGTCAGGACCTCTGTGTCTATTTCCGCCATTGACAGTGAAATCAGGTCTGTAAGAAATAATATCCTGATCGCTTTGCTGTTTATCGTCTTTGTTGCAGCCATTACAAGTTTATATATGTCAAGGAAAATTACCCATCCCATAGAGCAAATGAAAAAGGGCGCCTCTGAATTCGCCAGGGGGAATCTAAGTGCAAGACTTGCAGTCCCGGATTCAGAAGAATTGTCTGAACTTGCGGTGACCATGAACCAGATGGCACAGAACCTTGATCAGAAAATCAGAGATTTTAAAAATCAAAGCATGGAACTTGAGGCAGTCCATTCCAGTATGCAGGAAGGTGTTGTTGCCATTGATAAGAATGAAAGAATAATAACAATCAATGATGCTGCGGCTGAACTTTTCGGGTTCAAAGCCTCCAAAGTAAAAAACCGGTATATTCTTGAAATCACGAGAAACTTCAAACTCCAGCAGTTTATTCAAAAAGCATTGGCAACCCATGAGCCGGTTGAGGATGATATTGTGATGACGGGGGATGATGATTTAATTATTAATATTCATTCTACCACCCTATATGAGACTGGGAACAAGCGTATGGGAACTTTGATTATCTTTCATGATATTACAAGAATCAGGCGGCTTGAAAGCATGCATAAAGATTTTGCCGCCAATGTGTCCCATGAGTTAAAAACACCACTGACATCCATAAAAGGTTTTATTGAAACCCTCCAGCAGGTGCTGGTTAATAAAAAAGAGATCAAAGAGACTGAAAACTTTTTAACCATCATTGATAAAAATGTTAACCGGATGATCAATCTGATACATGACCTTTTGGCATTGTCAAGGCTTGAACGTATGCAGGGAACCGATATTCGGTTTGAAAATCAAAATATTGCCGCCTTGATCCAGGGTGCAGTCAATACGTGTCATAGTAAGATAAAACAAAAGAACATACCTGTCAGTATTTACTGTTCTGAGGAAATAACAGCCATGGTAGACCCAATTCTGATGGAACAGGCCATTATCAATCTTGTGGACAATGCTGTGAAATATAGTCTTGAAGGAAAGTCAATTGAAATATCCGCTGCAAAACAGGATCAATTCATAAATATTCTTATAAAAGATAACGGCAGTGGCATTGAAAAAGAGCATCTTCCGAAGATTTTTAACCGGTTTTATAGAGCGGATAAAGCCAGAGACCGAAATCAAAGCGGCACCGGTTTGGGTCTGGCAATTGTGAAGCATATTGTTCAGTACCACAATGGAAAAATCGATGTTGATAGTACAAAAGGAAAGGGTAGCTGCTTTAAGATCCGTATTCTTGCTTAATATTCATCATCTGGGCATTCTATAGCGATTCCCAAAATAAAGTTCCTAAAAACACGATAGATTAATGGAATCGCCTTTGAGCAAATCGATTGTGGTATTAAGAAAATTTTAGCCACACATGATAGACACAGGTGCGGTAGTATCGGAACATATTTATGCGATTTGCTATAAATGCCGGAGCATTGGTGAGGCCTTTGCCGCCAGAACGAATTTGTTCTTTATCTTAAAGGCAACAGGCCGCCAAATCCTTGGTTTTCGGCGGTCACTCCTTTTTTGATAAGGGTTTGCTTGCCCTGCTTCATTCCTTCTGAGAATGCAGGTAGGTATCGGAGATATTTTTGTCTTTGGGATCTGAGTCTGGGAAAGACACGGTTTTTTTCCGGGAAAATA
>JAAEMC010001114.1 GCA_024225895.1 Desulfobacteraceae bacterium
ATTAACGTAAAACATTTGGTACAAATGCTATACGGGCATTACCGTAAAACATTTGGTACAAATGCTATACGGGCATTACCGTAAAACATTTGGTACAAATGCTTTACGGTACTTATGCAAAGCAAAGACTTTTGTTGCGTTTACCTTTAAATCGTAGCTGCTTGAAATCATTAATGTGGGAAAGCTACATGCGATAGCCCTGATGAAACACCCTTTGACCATAGCTTTTTAAATAGCCGGACTGATATTATCCACTCTTTTATTTGAACATTTGATTTTTTGATTTCCATGGTTATATTCTTCACCTGTGACAGCAGGGAGCAGTGGTAACCATTCCTTCCTATGTAAAAAAAATAGCAGCCAGTCAGGAGAAAAATGAAAAAGAATATACAGACCAATGAAAATATGCGCAATATTGCCATCATCGCCCATGTTGACCATGGAAAAACAACGCTGGTGGATGCAATGTTCCAGCAGAGCGGGCTTTTCCGTGAAGGCCAAAAGGTGGATGAACGCCTCATGGACAGTATGGACCTTGAGCGGGAGCGCGGCATTACTATTTCAGCCAAAAACTGCTCGGTGGCCTGGAAAGGGGTAAAGATAAATATCATAGACACCCCGGGCCATGCCGATTTCGGCGGTGAAGTGGAGCGGGCGCTTTCCATGGCAGACGGTGCTATCTTATTGGTGGATGCATCGGAAGGCCCTTTACCCCAGACCCGTTTTGTTCTTCAAAAAACCTTTGATGCCAATCTGCCTGTTCTGGTCATTATAAATAAAATCGACCGTAAAGATGCCCGGCCCGATGAAGTGCTGGATATGGTATATGATCTGTTCATCGATCTGGATGCCACTGAAGAGCAGCTTGATTTTACCTATCTATATGCCATTGGCAGGGATGGCATTGTCAAAAAAGAACTGGAAGAAGAAACAGATCACTTATCTGTTTTATTTGATACGATTTTACAGGAGATGCCGGCTCCCTCCTATGATGCTGATGAACCCTTCCAGATGCTGGTATCGGATTTGGGGTATTCGGATTATCTGGGCCGTCTGGCCATTGGCAAAATTTTCAACGGCAATGTTAAATCCAATGAAAACCTGGTCTGCATCAATGAGCAGGATCAATTGCTGCCGTTAAAAGTTTCAAAACTCCAGTCCTATGACGGTACAACCCTTGTGCCGGTGGACCAGGCCAATGCCGGGGATATTATTGTGTTGTCCGGTATCGAAGATGTGAAGATAGGAGATACCATCTGCACCAAACTTGAACCCAAGGCTCTTCCCAGGATTACTGTGGATGAACCTACTGTCTCCATGCAGTTTTCCATTTCAAACTCCCCTTTTGCAGGAACCGAAGGCAAATATGTCCAATCCAGAAAGATAAAAGACCGCTTGAAAAAAGAAACTTTGATGAATGTGGCCATTGAGATTGAAGAAAGCCGGGTGGATGAGAGCATTAAGGTGAAGGGGCGCGGTGAGCTGCAGCTTGCAATTCTTATAGAAACCATGCGGCGGGAAGGATTTGAATTGTGCGTGGGCAGGCCCAAGGTAATTTACAAAAGCGAGAATGGCAAAAAGCTGGAACCCATTGAACATCTTTTTGTGGATTGTGATGAAAATTTTATGGGTGTGGTCACGGAAAAACTCTCCATCCGAAAAGGCAAGATGACCAATTTGGTTAATAACGGCAAAGGCCGTGTTAGAATTGAATTTTCCATTCCTTCCCGGTCTTTAATCGGCTACAGGGATGAATTTATGACCGATACCAGGGGAACTGGGATTATGAATTCCTATCTTTTTGGATATGAAGAATACCGGGGGGATTTCCCTGTGCGTTATACAGGTTCCATTGTTTCTGACCGGCAGGGAAAAGCGGTCGCTTATGCACTTTTTAACCTGGAGCCCAGGGGGCAGCTTTTTATTTCGCCCACAGTGCGGGTCTATGAGGGCATGGTTGTTGGTGAGCATAACCGTCACAGTGATATTGACGTGAACCCCTGCAAAGAAAAGAAGCTGACCAATATGCGGGCATCCGGCAAGGATGACAACGTGGTCTGC
>JAAEMC010001115.1 GCA_024225895.1 Desulfobacteraceae bacterium
GCAGTACCCGCCGATAAATTGCTTCACTGTATCCGGGTTGTTTACGGTTGCAGACAGGCAAATTCGCTGGAATTCACCGGAGAGCTTTACCAACCTATCCACAGCCGTGATCAGGTGTGTTCCCCGTTTGTTGCCGGCAACAGCATGGATTTCATCAAGGATAATAGTGGATAAATGAAATAAAAGCTCCCTTCCGGAGTTCGAACTGAGAAGTAAGTTGAGGCTTTCCGGAGTGGTGATTAATATTTCCGGCGGGTGCCGGATCATTTTCCTGCGGTCTTCAGGGGGAGTATCTCCACTCCTTGTCAATACACGGATACTGGGAAAGGGTTCATTGGCCTTTTCAAATTCTTTTTTGATTTGGCCTAAAGGCAGGGTCAGGTTACGCTGGATGTCGTTGTTCAATGCTTTTAGCGGTGATACATAAAGTACGCTGGTGACACCTGAAGATTCCTTGCCGGTCAAAAGCCGGTTGATGGCCCAAAGAAATGCGGTCAATGTTTTTCCGGATCCTGTGGGGGCTGTGATCAAAACGTGTTCATTTTGAACAATATGAGGCCAGGCCTTTTTCTGGATGTCAGTGGGGGTGGAAAAATGTTTTAAAAACCATTTTTGAATCATGGGATGAAAGAATTGGATAGCAGATGTCATATAATTTGCCTGATTGTTTTTATGATTAGGGTTTCTAACCATTTAATGTTTACACCAAAATATAGATCCGTCATCATACTATAAGAGCCTCACTCTCGTCCAGGTTTGTGTAACCCTGATCCACCATCAAGGTGCCATCTGCCGCGTTGCCTGTGTTCGTTCCTCCTTAGCGGAGTATGACTTATACGCCTTTAGTCGTTACTCCTTGGCGCCTTACATCTGACACCTTGATGGTGGCCAGGGATATGCTCTTTTTTTGTTATTGTGGCATGTTCTGGAATTTGATGGTGGATTTGGGTGTAAATCTCGTTGACACCTCAAATTATTCCATGATAAATTTTTACTTAATGTTCATCAACATAATTGCTCAACCTGCTTAGAAAAAGGAGAATATCATGGAGTCATTTATCGTCAGGGAAAAACAAACCAATGAATTACTTTTTATTAAAACCTGCAGGAACGGTATCCCCAAAGGATATCGGATTAACGATCAAAAACCCAGAGCTGGCCAGCCAACCACCTTATGTATTCAGGAATCAAGGATAGCAAGTGAACCCATGGCCGGTCAGCCAACCACCCTATGCATTCACAACCCAAGATAGAATCATATAGCTGTACATAAATTATTTTGAAATTTGTCGGACAGCCGACATACTACCCAATTTGGGTACGGCAGTTTTTCCCTGGGTCCTTTTTGTTGTAAGCAAAGGTTGAAAAGAGATATCCGGAAAAGGTCTGAGACCCATCAGGAAAGGAAAGGCATGAACCGTGAAATCATAGCATATACCATTGATTGGGAGTCAAAACTTCGAAAATTCAGTGGGAAGCATAAAATGGAACTTCCCGAAGATCTCACAGAGATGACCTGTTGGCTGGAAATAGATCAGGGAACCATCAGTGGGGCAGGTGTCTCTTTTTGGTTCCCCATCGAAAAGGCGCCTGAAAGGTGCTATTCCATCATGTGTACCTTGGAGGGAGACCAGGCAGAAACCGCAAGAATAGGGGCTCTGGTAAAACATCTTGTAAAAGCTGTCCATAAAGAGCGCAGTCATACCCTCTTTTTGGGATTTGCCATGGATGAGAAAAAAGCAGTGAACAAAGAGGCATTACTTTACAACGGGTTTAAACAGTTTGATACCATGCATGAATTAGAAGCACCATTTCCCATGACCTATCCGGAGCTTCAAAATTATAAAGGCCCTCATAAGGCACTGTTTTTGGAATATAA
>JAAEMC010001116.1 GCA_024225895.1 Desulfobacteraceae bacterium
AACAGCATTTTTCAATATAATGAATGGCAATTTTAACAATATCCTGCTGGATATCTTTCAAGGTCGGTAAACTGATGTTGATTCCTTTTAGCCGGTACATAAGATCTTTTCGAAATTGTCCCTGGTCGCTCATTTGATCAAGATCGTAGGCGGTTGAAACAATAATTCTAAAATCACTTTTTATTTCTTCGTCACTGCCAACGGGTTTAAAACTTTTTTCCTCAAGCACCCGCAACAGGGTTTTTTGTACGGGCCAAGGCAATTCGGCAATTTCATCCAGAAAGAGGGTGCCCTTGTCCGCCTGTTCAATGAGTCCGACCCGGTCATTTACCGCACCGGCAAAGGCTCCTTTTTTATGTCCTAAAAGAATACTTTCCACAATGGTTTCATTAATGGCACCACAATCCACAACCACGAAATTATTCTCACACCGGTCAGAGTTCAGATGAATAACTTTTGCAAACAATTCCTTTCCCGTGCCTGTTTCACCGGAGATTAGAACGCTGGAATCCCCATATGCTGCCGTGGAAACCTGATTTAAACAAAGATTGATTTCTTCGGAATCACCCACAATATTGTTTCGTTTCAAAAGCCCTGGTGTTGATACAGCGCCTTTTTCTTTTCTAAACTGAAGCGCCCGTGAAACCTGCAGGCTCAGCTCCTGACGCAAAAAAGGCTTTTCAAGATAATTCCACGCACCGCTGTTAATCGCCAATTCCGCGCCATCCGGATCGCTTTCTCCAGTAATGATAATGATCTCCGGTGACGAGGGAGTGATTTTTATTTTTTTAATCAGTTCCAGACCGTTTGCATCCGGGAGATTGACGTCAAGAAAAACGATATCAAACATACGGGTGCGTGACAAATTTAATCCTTCTTGTCCCGTTAATGCGGAGCGACTCCGGTGACCCAGGCGGCTCATCATTTTTGCAAGAATATCACAAATCACTTCATCATCATCAATAATTAGAATTTCAGCCATTAAAAAATTTCCTATTTATTTGAAAAATTTGATTGATTACCTTATGAGCTTGCACCCAAATTTTCTATTTGGTTCTTATCTTCGTTTCCAAGAACCTTATCAATATCCAGAAGGATTTTAACACCACCTTCCATTTTCGCCATACCCAGAATATATCCCGTATTTAACTCCGACCCGAATGCCGGAGCGTTTTCTATCTCATCTTCTTTGATCTTAAGCACCTCGGACACGGCATCAACAAGCACACCTATCTGAATGATAGTATCCCCATTCACAATTTCCACAACAATGATGCAGGTTTTTTCATTGTATTCTTCAACATCCATACCAAAACGAAGCCTTAAATTAACTACAGGGATCACCTTACCCCGGAGGTTAATGATGCCCGCTATGTAATCAGGGGTACGGGGTACGGAGGTGATGGCCATCATCCCAATTATTTCTTTAATTTTCCGGATACCGATACCATATTCTTCCATACCCAGAATAAAGGAAAGATATTTTTCCCCTTTTTTCTGCGAAATATCAATTGTATCTTTATCATTCGGTGCCCGGGTCATAATATTCTCTCCAGAGTGGCCAGGAAAAAAATTGTCTGATATGCAGCAAATCGCCTTTTCACAGCCTGTTAGGATTCCAAAAAATGTTTATTTGCAGGGAATTCAACCATGAGATTTGGCTACTAAAAGAATCCGCTCGGATAATCTAATTGCATACTGCATTCTTATTTTTTTGTCAAACTCAAATCCCAGTGTATTGCACGAAATTATTAAAGAAAAAAGCCGTACAAACTTATTTTATTTGTACGGCTTTTGAACAAAAACGATCTTGTATCAATTACAGGTCTTGAATAGACTCGGTCAGTTCAGGCATAAAATCGAGAATATCTTCCACGATTCCCACGTCGGCAACCTGGAAAATAGGTGCCTTGGGGTTTTTATTGACCGCAACAATAAACGGATTGCCCTTTACACCGCCCAAATGCTGGAAAGAGCCGCTGATACCCATGGCCATATAGACTTTGGGTTTTACAGTCTGCCCTGATGTTCCCACTTGACGTGATTTTTCAAGCCATTTTGCATCAACGATGGGCCTTGAACAGGATACGACTGCGCCCATTGCTTCAGCAAGCTCCTGGGCAATTTCAATATTCTCCTCGTCTTCAATACCCCGGCCGATGGAAACAAGAACATCTGATTTGGTAATATCAACATCGCCGACTTCTGCTTCAACTATTTCAAGAAATTTTCTTTTTACTGAAAGGTCGCCGGCATCACTGGATTTATCGGTAATGCTACCACCGGCTGAACCGCCTTCAACAGGGGCAAAAGAACCAGGCCTGATGGTCAGGACCGCACCATTGGAGATATCGCTTTCCACATGGGTGCTGACTGCGCCGCCAAGTTCCTGCCGGATCATTTTAAGGGTTGAGCCTTCAATGCCTTCGATATCCACAATATCGGCCGCATAGGCAGAATCCATTTTAACAGACAGACCCGGGGCCATATCCATGCCCAATGTGTTATGGGCAGTCAGAAAAACGGCATCCCCAGGAATAATATTCACCAATGCTTTTCTGACAACCTCTGCATTGGGATATGCCAGGTCTGCATTGTCAATTTTGATAACCTCTGAATAAATGGATGTCATCTCATTGACAACCGCATCCAGGTCTGCACCGGATCCTGTAACAATGGCTGTCAAACTTGCAGAAGCATCAATTTTTTGTGCAGCTGCCGGATACTCCATGGCTATATCTTCTGCCACACCGTTTTGATGGGGAATATATGCAAAAATTTGAGTCATGATTAAAGCCCTCCTTTTGCTTTGAGCTTCTCAATAAGCTGTTCAATAATCTCTTCTGTAGAACCTTCAAGCATTTCTGCTCCATCACCGAGATCTGGAACAAAGTAATCCACTCTCTTGGTCTTTGCGCCGGCATCACCTACGCTGCCGCCATCAATACCAAGATCAGAAGCACCCTTTACCGGGATTTCAACTTTGGCAACTTTTCTGATGCCGCGAATCCCAACATAACGGGGCTCATTAATACCTGTCTGGATGGAAATAACACAGGGTAGTTCGATTTCATTCATTTCCTGATTTCCACCTTCAATCTCTCTGCCCACGGTAATTGTTCCACCATCTGATGCATCTATTTTATTCACCAGCGACGCATAGGGAAGGTCAAGCATGGCTGCCAGCATTCCGCCGACCTGGCCTGCGCCTTCATCTGCCTGGGCACCAGTGAAAATCAGATCATAATTTCCTTTTTCAACTTCTGCTTTCAAAAGCGCGGCAATACCTTTTCCATCGGATCCTTCAAACGCATCATCACAAAGCAGCACGCCATCATTGGCACCCATTGCCATTTCACGGCGCAGCACTTCTTCGGATTCATCATCACCCACGGTAACGACGGTAACGTTTCCACCAACTTTATCAACGATCTGAATGGCTTCTTCAACTGCATAGTTGTCCCACTCATTTACTGAATAAACCAGGTCATCCCGATCAAGATCATTTCCGGCACTGTTGAGTTCAAATTCATTCTCAGCAGTATCCGGAACCCTCTTGACACATACCAAAATCTCCATTACTTCCTCCTTTATGAAAAGTCATTGGCTGATCAATACGCACTTGTATTGACCAGCTTTATATATTATGCAAGGTGCTGCTCGACAAGCTCTGTAAAATCAAGTGCTTCAATTTCCCCTTCCTTGCCAGCCACTTTAATGGCATCCTGTATATTCACCAGGCAGAAAGGACAAGCTGTGACGATGACATTGGCACCGGCCTCAGCAGCCATATTTACCCGTAAAACACCCATTCTTGTCTCTTCTTCCGGTTCATAGAAGAGCATCAGACCCCCGCCGCCGCAACAAAAAGATCTGTCCCGGCTCTTTTCAAGCTCCACACGGGTCAGGCCGTCAATGGCATCAAGCACCTTTCTGGGGTCTTCATAAACACTGTTATGGCGGCCCAGATAGCAAGGATCATGGTAAACATATACTTTATCAGGTGCCTGGCATGGTTTCAGTTCCAGCGCTCCGGAAGCCACCTTCTGGGCAACCACCTGACTGATATGCTTCACTTCGGGCAGGCCTTTATAATCATTTTTCAATACATTGTAGGCGTGGGGATCGGCAGTGACGATATTTTTCACACCCGATTCCTCAATAGCCTCGATGTTCTGCTCTTTTAAATCCTGGAAAAGCATTTCTTCACCAAAACGAAGGACCTCTGCACCACTGTCTTTTTCCTGCTTGCCAAGAATACCGAAATCAACATCCGCTTTTTGCAGAATTATGGATGTCCTTCTGGCGATTTCCTGGATATTGTCATCATAGGATGTAATACTGTCCACAAAATACAGGGTGTCTGCCTCATCCTTTGCCAGATCCTTTATGGTGTACTCTGCCTTGAATTCTTTATCCTTTGCCCAGTCGGCGCGTTTCTTTTCCATCTTGCCATAAGGGTTGCCACGTTTCTCAAGAGCTTTCAAAGGTTTTTGCAGACTCTGAGGAACCATCCCCTCATCCACCATACCTCTTCTTAAATCCACCATCTTGTCTATATATTCAATCCCCAGGGGGCATTCCTGCTCACAGGCGCCGCAGGTCGTACAGGACCAGATTTCATCCTCAGAATAAATATCTTCAACCAGAAGATTGCTTTTATAAATTTCACCTGAAAGGGGATAATTTTTAAACATCAAATCCCTGGCTTTAATGGTGATAAACCGAGGAGATAAAGGCCGCCCCACTGCATTGGCAGGACATTGATCCGAGCATCTGCCGCAATCGGCGCAGGAATAAAAATCCAGCATATGTTTCCAGGTAAAATCCTCTAAGTATTTCACCCCAAAAGACTCAAGGTCATCCAACTGGTCCTCGGCAACCCCATGCGCTACGGGTTTAATATTCCCTGTTTTAACCCGCATAAAGAGGACATTGGGAAAAGAGGTAATCACATGGAAATGTTTTCCCATGGGCAGGAAACAAAGGAAAAAGAAAAAAGCAAAGTCATGGATATAATACGTGAAGACGTGAAGTCCCTGCAGGAATCCCAAAGGAGCACCTGAAAGCATTGACTTGAATATCCAGACCAGGGAAAGCGGAGCCAAAAAATGAACTTCGCCGGTTTGCTGGTAAGCGTAGGCGATTTCAGATGCCTCAAAAAGGCTTTCGGAAATCATCAGAGTAGAGATGATTCCCAAAACAAAAACCGCTTCAGCCGTATGGTCTTTTCCGTATTTTTCCGGGACTGCATATCTGGCCGGTTTAAATATCCCCCGCCGGACAGCAGCAACAATACAAGCAATTAATACAAAGGTTGCGGCATAATCCTTGAAAAAATTATAGATACTTCCGATGGCACCACCAAATCCGGGTAAAACAAATCCGTCGGAAAAACCGATGACCACCAAAGATGTGGATCGTATGGATAAAATAAGAAATCCTGCAAAAATGAAAATATGAAGGACACCAGCCAGCATGTATCTGGGCTGCCTGATCTGCCCTAAGCAGACAACGATCAAATTTCTTGCGCGAGCTATGGGGTTGTCAAAGCGGGAATCCGGTGCTGACCGTACCAGCGGCGCAAGGCGTCTTGCAATGATATATGCAAAATACCCCACCCCGATAATGGGTATGATAAGTGATAATATGGCTGCTGGGAAAATCCCAAAAAATTTAAAACTGGCCGGACCAATTATTGAAGTCATATATTTTTACCTCCTGAATATTTCATTGAATTATGAATATAAACTCAAAAAGCTTTAATAAACATGGAAGATCACGTCAAGCAAAAAGCCATATTCATTCAATTTATCTCATTTATATACTGTATGGTATTTATTCCCCACTGACGCCTCGCAAGAAAAGATCTACTAGAGGATCTGCCATTGAAACCAGATCATATCGTCCGCCTGCGGATACCCATGTATTGATAACACCCTCGACAGAGCCCAGGATAAATCGCTTCACAAGACCTACAAAAAGATCTTGCCGCATGGATCCTTCGATTTGCCCCTGTTCAATAATGTCGGACAACAGATCCAGATACATTTTCGAAATATCTTTGATCTGGGATTCAATATCCC
>JAAEMC010001117.1 GCA_024225895.1 Desulfobacteraceae bacterium
CCGGAAATCCTTCAATATTCGGGTTATTCCAGAATTCATTTGCCGGGGAAATGACTGAACTTCCCGGTTTTCCATAACCAGACATAACAGCCTCGATCATCAACTCTTTAGGGATCACATGGGCTATGGCCTTTCTGAACTCAGGATCATCCAGAGGCGGTCTTCGGGTATGGTAGCAAAGAGTGTAAAATCCGTGACTGGGATACCCTTTGGCAGTTACATTCTTAACTTTTTTCAAGTCCTCTAAAAGAGCTGGATTTAAAATATAACGGGTCCTGTCACACTCGCCCTTTTCTATAGCTGCTGCCATGGCATCGTGGCTGCCATAGGTTACCCGGATAATTCCGTCTACTTTGGGAGCGCTGAAGTGTTCTTTGAAAGCAGATACTTTCAATTCCTGGCCTCTTTCCCAGTGCTCAAATTTAAAAGGGCCGCTGCCAACAGGATTGAGGTTGGCGTAATTGAGCGGATCACTTATATCCTGAATTTTCTCCGGAATATTCTGCCATACATGTTTGGGGAGGATAAAGATGGCACCCAAAAGATTGGGAATGAACGGAGCATAAGGTTGATTTAATTTAATACGGACACTGTATTTTCCTGTTACATTTACTGAATCAACATATTTTAAGGTACCAAGATAAAATGGTGCTTTCCATTGGCTACAATAGTCCATTGTGAATTTAATATCTTCTGCTGTCACGTCTTTGCCATCATGGAACTTCATGCCTTCTCTGATGGACAGATCAATGGTGGTGGGATCAACCAGATGATAAGATTTTGCCGCCCAGGGTTGGGGTTTTCCATCCGGGCCAATGCGGAAAAGACGATCATAAATCATCCTCAGTTCCATAAATTCCGTATGATCCTTTGATGCAACAGGATTGAGATTTTTCAACGGTGTAGTAGCTCCGGTGCGCACATATCCGTCACCCTGGATCACTTCCATGTTCACATCTGTCCAGAAACTACCGATACCTTCTCCCATCATGGGAACTACATTTTTAATCCGGTCAGACCGGAAAGCATTGGTCATCTGGGAATAAGCCAGAACATTCATGGACTGGTTTTCATGGATGAGTTCCTGGGCTTTGAGAACCAGCTGGCGCCGTTTTTCCAGATCCATTTCTTTTTGCTGACCCA
>JAAEMC010001118.1 GCA_024225895.1 Desulfobacteraceae bacterium
ACAATCGATTTGCTCAAAGGCGATTCCATTAATCTATCATGTTTTTAGGAACTTTATTTTGGGAATCACTATAAACCAAAAAAACAAAAAAGGATGTTAAAAAAGATGTTATCACGCATGGGAAGGTGCTTATGAACAAGATCATTTCACTGTGTCAACGCCTGTCACAGGCCGCCGCGATGATAGGAGGAGTTATCCTATTATTAACGTCTCTACTCATCACCATAGAGGTCGTTTTAAGAAAAGTTTTTACCATTTCCATGGGGGGGGCGGATGAGATTTCCAGTTATGCCCTGGCAATCAGCTGCAGTTTTTCATTTGCCTTTGCGCTTTTTCAAAAAGCGCATATAAGGATTGATGTTCTCTATAACAAATGCCCGGAATTTATCAAACACATTCTAGATATGTTGTCAATGGCCCTCTTGGGGGTTTACATGACCGTATTGTCCTACTACGGGTTCAGGGTGTTTTTGATTTCCTTTTTAAAAGGTTCCACTGCCAACACCCCTTTGCACACACCCTTATGGATTCCTCAACTCATCTGGATCATCGGTCTTTGGGGATTTGCGATTTCAATTGGTGTAATTTTGTTCAGCTCAATATTCAGCTTTATAAAAAAGGATTTAACCACTGTTCAGATATTGTCAGGGGCAACCACTTTAAAAGAAGAAATTGAAAAGGAGACGGTTGTCTCTGATATATCCGGATTGAAAGCCTGTGGAGGTGAAAAATGATAGTAATAGTAACCCTGGGGATATTATTGTCCTTATTGCTGCTCAGCATCCCTGTGGCAGCCGCTTTGATTGTTTTAGGCCTTTCCATCGGTGAAATGTTTTCAGACCTTCCCCTTTATAAAGCCATCGGGGAAATATCCTGGACAGCCAGTACAGACTTCATTCTTCTGGCCATCCCTTTGTTCGTGCTTTTAGGGGAGATTCTCCTTAGGGCAGGGATTGCCCAAAAGACATATACTGCATTGGACCGGTGGCTTTCATGGCTGCCGGGTGGTCTTATGCATGCTAATATTGCCACTTCGGCCATGTTTGCCGCTACATCCGGGTCCAGCGTGGCTACCGCTGCCACCATTACAACCGTTGCACTGCCAGAGGCCAAACGGTATCATTATAAGGAAAGTTTGTTTGCCGGTTCAATCGCTGCCGGCGGGACTTTGGGGATACTTATCCCTCCCTCCATCAATCTGATTGTGTACGGATTTTTAACCAATACATCCATCCCGCAGCTCTTTTTGGCCGGTATTGTTCCCGGCGTCCTGCTGACAATTTTGTTTATGCTGTGCATTTTGGTCATCTGCCTGATCAAGCCGGAGTATGGCGGCAAAAAAAATCCTGCCACACGGGATGAGCGCCTCAAGTGTCTTGTGGATTTGATTCCAGTCATCCTTATTTTTATCGTGGTCATCGGTTCAATTTACGCCGGTCTTGCCACGCCCACCGAGTCAGCGGCTTTAGGAGTCCTTTTCTCCCTTTGTCTTGCCTTTCGGTATAAAGCCGTCAACCTGTCGTTTATAAAGGAAGTTTTTGAAGGGACCATGCGGACAACCGCCATGATCATGCTGATCCTTGTGGCAGCTAATTTTTTAAATTTTGTCCTGGATGCCGTTGGCCTGGCGGAGAAGCTCACCGAATTTGTTACTACCCTGGGCCTGTCCTCGTTTAAAACACTTTTGGTCATCATTTTGCTTTATATTGTGCTTGGCTTTTTTGTAGAGACCCTGTCTCTCATGGTCATTACCATACCTATTGTGGCGCCGGTGATGGTCGGATTGGGATATGACCCGGTATGGTTCGGAGTTTTGTTGATTCTGCTGATAGAAATGGCATTGATTACCCCGCCTGTGGGACTGAACCTCTATGTGGTTCAAGGGGTGCGCGGGAGCGGTTCCATAAGTGAAATTATGGTCGGCAGTATTCCGTTTGTGATTATGATTTCATTGATGATTGTACTGCTGGTGGCATTCCCGGATATGGCACTGATATTCAGCAAATATGTCCAGTAAAAGATAGAGAATGCATTAAACCAAAAATTCAAAACTATGGGATATTATGGGAGTTTTGACTATGGAAATTGATTGTGATACTGCTTACTGAACAGAGTGAAATGCACTGGTTGACCCAAATTGGATTTTTCTTCTATATATTTTAGGAGTCAAGCATGAAGAGGATTCTTATCTGTTCCATTTTATTGATTTTCACGATTTGTTCATCATCATGGTCAAAAGACTATTTTTTTGTCACCTTTCAATATCCCCCCCTTGAGTATGAAGATGACAATGGAACTGCCAAAGGCGTTTGTGTGGAAATGGTTTCTAAAATTATGAAAAACCTGGGGCACGAAGTTAAGATTCAGGTTTTTCCGTGGACCCGGGCATTGAAGATGACCAGAGACGGCAAGGCAGATGCTATTTTCACAGCCTATAAAAATGAAAACAGGCAGACCTTTTTGGATTACTCAAATGAGGTGCTTTTTCCACAGACCATTTATTTTTATAAAAAAAAAGGATCAAATCTGACATTTGAAGGAGACCTGATGCAGCTTAAGGACGTACAGATCGGAGTGGTTTCAACCATCAGTTATGGCACAAAATTTGATAGTGTAAAATCCAGCTTATGTATTCAAAAGGCAAATAAACTGGAACACAATTTTGTAAAATTGCGGTTGGGAAGAATCAGCCTTGTTCCTTCTTATTCCTGCGTTGCTGATTATGTATTGAAAAAAATGAACCTTGAAGATGATATTGTTAAAATTCCTGTACAAATAGACAGTGTTCCCAGCTATATCGCCTTTTCAAAAAAGATAGACCTGGCAGTTTTAAAAGAGAATTTTGACAAAGAAATCATAACAATGAAAAAAAATGGTGAGTATGCGAGCATGCTGAAAGCTTTTGGTGTCCAATATTAATTGAAAGCCCGAAGTTTTATGAATTTTAGCAAAGACAATGCCATACCTGGTAAAAAGCGCATCACCCTTTCCAATGCGTTGCGAAACAGGCTTATTTTAACAGTGTCTGCCATATTTATTGTTACGACACTTTCTAACTATTGGGTTTCTTCCCATCGGGCAAAGGTCCGGAACAGCAACAAGACATTGGAATATCTTTCCTACCTTAGCGATAATCTTGAAGTGCCGTTGTGGAATATGGACGAAGACTGGATTGAGAGTATCTGCAAGTCTTTTACCAATAACGATATGATCGGTCTTTTAAAAGTATATGACGGAGACGCAGCGGTTTTATTTCAAGCCATAAAGGAAAAGGAATCAGATCTGGCAACCCAAAAAAAAGAATTGTATTTAAAGGGATATCATATCGGCACCATCGAACTTGGTATTTCCGATGCCATAACCAATCAGCAGAATTACCGGATGCTGTCCATTAATATTCTTACCATGACGCTGGTTATTTTAGGGATTGCATTCTCCACAAAGCTGATTTTAAATAAAATTCTTGAACAGCCCTTGAACCAGCTTTTAACCAAGATAGATGATATCTCAAAAGGGGAGTATGACGACACATCAAAAGACTCGAAACACTTCGAGATCTTTACCATCCTGGGAAAATTTAACCATATGTCCCAGAGGGTACGAAAACGTGAAACCTCTTTAAAGGAAGCTAATAAAAGGCTGGAATCGGAGATCACCGATAGAAAGCAGGTGGAAAAAGCCCACCAGGAAAGTGAAGAGCGCTACCAGCAACTGGTTGAAAATCTTTCTGTAGGCTTGTTCAGATCATCGCCCAAACCGGACGGCCCTTTTCTGATGGTGAACAACGCCCTGGTCAATATGTTGGGATATGATTCAAAACAAGATTTTTTAAAGAAAAAAGTGGCCAGTACCTATGCGAACCCGGATATGCGGTCCCAGGTTTTGGAATTGTTGTTCAGCCAGGGAGAAATACAGGGATTTGAGTTGGAATTTGTAAAAAATGACGGCACCACCATGGTAGGTTTAACGACCAGCCGTGTCATCTGTGATGAAAAAGACAACCCCTTATATATTGACGGGATCATTGAAGACATAACCCATCGCAAAAATCTTGAAAATCAGATCAAACAGACACAGCGGATGGAGGCATTGGGTACATTGGCCGGGGGCATTGCCCATGATTTTAATAATATACTGTCTTCCATCTTCGGGTTTGCCGAAGTGGCCAAGCTTCGTTATGCTTCAGGAAAAAATTTGACTGACCCCCTGGATGAGATTTTAAGTGCAGGGATAAGGGCCAGGGGACTGATAAAACAGATCATGACCTTTAGCCGCCAAAGTGAAGTAAAAAGAAACGCCATTACCATAAGCCCCATTGTTAAAGAAACCGTTAAATTTTTACGGGCCTCTCTTCCGGCCATGATAGAGATCCGGCTGGATTTAAAATCAACCCAGAGCATCATATTGGGAGAACCGACCCAGATTCATCAGATACTGATGAATCTTTGCACCAATTCCGCCCATGCAATGGAACATGGCGGTACATTGGAGATCATGCTGGACGATGTTGAGATCGATGATGATATTCAACCGGAATACCAGGGGATGAAGCCTGGTGAATATCTTTGCCTGATAATAAAGGATACCGGACACGGCATCAAGCAAGAATATATGGAAAGAATTTTTGAACCCTTTTTTACAACAAAACCACGGGGCGAAGGAACGGGTATGGGGCTTGCCATGGTTCACGGGATCGTTACTGAAATGGGCGGCTACATTTTTGTTGACAGCCGTACCGGAAAGGGAAGTGCTTTTACTATTCATATCCCTGTATATGAAGGGGAGCCTATGGCTTTTCCCGCTAGCAAAGTACCTCTAAAAACAGGGAAAGGAAATATTCTGTTTGTGGATGATGAAAATGGGTTCCTGGAATCCGGCACAGAAATTTTACAAGGCCATGGCTATAAGGTGATTGCAGCCTTGAGCGGTGAAGAAGCCCTGTCGCAATTTGAGTCAAGCTCTGTAAACATTGATCTTGTGGTTACAGATATGGTCATGCCCAAAATGACCGGCCTGGAATTGGCATTGCAGGTCAAGGAGCTGAAACCGGATATGCCGGTTATCCTCTGCACAGGCTTCAGCAGCGGTATCGGTTTTAAAGCAAAAGAGGATGCCGGCATTAGTGAAATGGTGATGAAACCGATTCTTGCCCATGAACTCATCGGGGCCATTGAAAGGTCTCTTAAGATAAAAGGAGCGTAAATTATCATATGGCCCAGTTTTTAATTGTTGATGATGATCCGAAAATTGTTTTGTTTTTATCTGAGTTGGTTGAGAATTGGGGGCATTCGTCTGACAGTGCCCATACAATTAAAGACGGCCTTGCGCTTTCAATAAAAAATAATTTTGATATTGTACTACTCGATCTGGAGCTTCCGGACGGGAATGCATTGAGTGTGTTACCGGATATCGTCAGATCTTCTTCCCATCCTGAAGTGATTATTATAACCGGTACAGGAGGGTTAAACGGTGCTAAACTCGCTTTTAAACACGGGGCGTGGGACTATGTTCAAAAACCCTTTATTATGGAGGAAGTCTATCTCCCGGTCTCAAGAGCTCTTGAATACAGAAAAGAAAAAACAAAAAATGAGACCATTGTCCTTAAACGGGGTAAAATCATAGGAGAATCTGCTGTTATTCATCATTGCCTGGATGCCATCGCCACATCATCTAGAACCAATGTCAGCGTTCTGATAACCGGTGAAACAGGAACCGGCAAAGAATTAATCGCACGATCCATCCATGAGAACAGCCGAAGATCCGAAGGCCCGT
This sequence comes from Desulfobacteraceae bacterium, assembly GCA_024225895.1. Taxonomy (GTDB): domain Bacteria; phylum Desulfobacterota; class Desulfobacteria; order Desulfobacterales; family Desulfobacteraceae; genus JAAEMC01. Next base: position 5,773 of record JAAEMC010001118.1, read on the forward strand.
TTGTTCCCATTAATTGCGGAGCTGTTCCTGAATCACTTGCAGAAAGTATTTTCTTTGGCCATGAGAAGGGTGCGTTTACCGGAGCGGATATGAAAAAGCAAGGCCTTGTGGCCCAGGCGGACGGCGGGACTCTTTTTTTAGATGAAATAGGCGAACTGCCCAGGCATATCCAAATATCACTGCTTAGGGTTTTACAGGAGAAATGCATCCGGCCCGTTGGGGCGAAAAAAGAGATCAATGTTGATTTCAGGCTGGTATCCGCCACTAACCGGGATCTCAAAGAAATGGCAGCCCAAAAACGATTCCGGCAGGATTTACTCTTTCGCATCCATTCCATGACCATTGATTTGCCGCCCCTAAGGGAGAGAGGAAATGACCTTGAAGAAATCGCCATTTACCAGATACAAAAGATCTGCAAGGATTACGAAGTGGAAATCAAAGGAATTTCGCCGGAGTTTATCTCCATTTTAAATTCAAATCACTGGCCGGGCAATGTAAGAGAACTCATTAATGTCCTGGAAGCTGCTGTGGCAACCGTTGGCAGTGATCCAACACTGTATCCCAAACACCTTCCGCCCGAATACCGCACTGCAGCGCTCGGTATCGAGCCTGATCCCCAAAAAATGGGTTCCAAGACCGTTGTCCCTGATGTCGAAGATAAAAAAGAGATATCAGAACAAATCCCCATTTTTTCGAAGTACCGCTTTGATTCTGAAAAAAAATATCTTCAAACTCTTATTCAAAAAGCAAAAGGTGATCGAAAGCTCGCCTGCCGTATATCCAATATTTCCCAGGCCCGGTTATATGAACTTTTAAAAAAACATAATCTGTCTTTCAATAGACGATTTTAAATTGACCGTTTTATTGGATACCCTTTGCCAAAAGAATTTTATTTGCCAATTGTTGTAATTACCGGCCGTTGGGTTGTTCTGAGTTGATGATTTCTTTTTCCAGATCAACCAGCATGACCATGGTTCTGTAAATATTGACCAGGATTTCAAAAAACCGTTTTTCATTAGAGGTGATGGTTGATCTGAAATTAAAAGCGATTATTGATATGTCAGCCTCGAAATAGGTGATGAAATTTTCAATAGGAATTCCAATAAAGTCCAGTACTCTGGGATCAAGCGGGTTCTTGCGCAAAAAGTCTTCTGTAGAATTGTAAAATTGTAGATCATCAGATATGATCTGTGCTTTTTTCCTGGAAATATTTATGGGGGCAAGCGATTCCTTGTGAATGATAATCGCATCTGATTTTTCTATCTTATCGTCATTATTTTTAAAGACATACCCGGCTAGATTTTTATCTTTATCTGCACGGGTGATGAAAACCGCTTTATAATCCTTTAACAGGAAAGAAGAAAGATGCTCAAACTCGGAACCGGTTTTTACAAGGTCTTTAAGGGAATCAATCAAGGAGTCTGAATAACGTAAAAGATCTTTCAGTCTCAGATCATAGGTTTTTCTTAAAGAGATATCCTGGAACCAGACCAGTACTTTTTGCTCGTTGTCTCCATACCTGATTCCTGTGGCTGTTGCTTTAATTTCATACCATTTTTGTACAATTTTTGAGTAGGCCTCCACAGAATACGGGGATGCTTCTTGTAACGGGGCTTTTGTTGCCATTCGGATGATGGATTCAAATGCATTGGTATCGATAAAATGCTGGATATTGTCTATTTCGTGCTTCTTGAAAATATCCAGAGTTTTACCGACGGAAAGTATAATTTTACCTTTCATATCCATGATGAAAACCGGGTCTTTAGTTTGAGCCGGTAGCTCCACCAAGGCATTGAGATGTCTTTGGCGGTAACGGATATTTGTCTTGGCGATGATTTGAACAAAAAGGGGAACGATAAAGGGAACCAATGAAATATTGAAGGTAAAAAAACAGATAATGAAACCAATAACAGCCGCAGTGACGTATATCTGAAAATTGGTTGCCTCTTTAAGTGCAAATTCCAGATATGTTTTTATTTCGGGTTTCATCTTTAATATCGGTTAATTTTTATTTGTTTGAATTGGAACATTTTTTTGAGATATTCATCAGTGTAGCTTAATCGGCTGAATATATCAACACAGGTTCTTGCTGTTTCGCAAACTGATGAAAAAAGGGCCAGGGGAAATGATAAGGTGGCGAAAAAGGATATTATTGTTAAAAATAATACCGGATTTCAAAGGTGATGCGGTCTTCATCTTTGTACTGCCAGAGGATGGAGTCTTTATCCTGCATATTAAAAAGGGCAAGGGAGCCTTTGACTTCAATATTGTCCGTTACATCATAGGTAAGTTGAAAATCGTGGAACAGATTTTCGTCCTGGATATGATAATAAAAGATATATTCAAATTCCAGGGTGTCGTTAAAAAAGTTTTTTAAATAGGCAAAATAAAACGAGGTGCTGTCCCGGTCTGTTGCCGGCAGGGTACTCATATTTCCAAAAATATGGCGGTTGGAAAGCTCAAAGGTTAAAAGATACCGGTCATTGGCATTGTATTCAAGTCCTGCCATGGCATCAAAAATATCGGATGCAACAATGGTGTAGTAATTGTTTTCATCCAGACCCTGCAGGGGGAAATTATTTTTAAAAGCTCCTTCAAATTTTAACAGGAAGCTTTGCATGGCATAGCTTACGGCAGCCCCGGCCATATTGTATTCCGCAAAGTCCTTGCGCAGGATGGGCATATCATTTTCAAAGGCCCCGTTATGGCCGTAAACCGGGGCATTGGCAAAAAAACGGCCGGCCATGAAACTCAGTTCAGTTTTTTCAAGGGTTTTGGATAACCGCAGGCCGTATTCAAGATCCCCGAATTCGGGTTTGTTTTCATTTATTGCATAGGAGTCAAGGTCGGGAAGGGTGCGAAAATACCGGGTGCCGATATCCGGTTCCCTGTCTGTATCGGGAAAAGGCGAAATAAAGACAAAGAGATTGGCAATATCCCAATAAATATCCGATGACAGCATGAACTGGCCAAACCTTGCATCCTCAAGTTCTAAAAAGATAAATTCCGATAAATCCCTTGGGGAGACAACATCGGTGATGGCCGCAGTGTCAGCCTTTCCCCATACAATGATCTGGTTCCCCAGTTTGACGCTGAAATCATCATACCCTGCCTGGAGATAGAGCTCTCTCACACTGCCTTCTAAAAAGAGATCTTTATCTTCGGCATCTGCCCTGTGGTCTGTTTCAGGAATAAATTTCACCTTGCCGTCGAATTTGAAAAACAGGTTTTTGCAAAAAAGGGTTTCATACTCATGGCGCAGGTAGGCATAATTGGTTACAATCTCAGCGTTTGTTCCCGTTGCCAGGGAAAACTGGTATCCCAAGGTAAAGGTGGAATCATCCAAAAAACGGTGGGCTAAACTTGATTTTTCAAGTGGGAGTTGCTTTTGTGTAACAGTGCCATCGTCTTCAAAAATCTGGAGGTTTTCGTCCTCCATGGAATCCTCGTCCAAAATCGTTTTTTCTTTTCCGTTGTCTTCAAAAACCTCGAGGGTGTCTTCATCGGAATCAAAAGCGCTTTGGCAAAAACCCGGCGACATGGCCCCGGCCAGAAAACAGGATAGAAGGACAAGGGCCATGCCAACGAGTTGTTTTTTGAAAATCAGGATCATTTTTTTATACCAACGATTACCGGTTGTCCTTAAAAATGCTGCTGATATTTGGACAGGTTGCTTTGCCTGAAGGCACCATCAGTTAGGGTCCGCTGGGTTAAAAATTCATCTTTTACCTTAACGTTCAGGGCGATTTTTTCATAGGTAAAAAGGGTCCGCCGCTTTGTTTCAATGTTTAAGACCGCAATCTGCATGGGCACCAGGATCTGATCAATCATCTGTATGTCGCCAAAATAGATCTTTTTCATTTTTTTACCCTGACGGTTGTAAAGGATGGATTTTAAAATTATGTCCCGTTCCGTATCCACCCACTGCCTGGATTTGGAATAGTTGCTTTTCTTTGCCCTCTCTTTTGTGGGCGTGGATTCTATCACGGTGCAGGGCCTGCCTCGATAGGTTTCAATCCCTAAAATTTTATAAGTGTAATCGTCCAGATGCCTTTTTTCCATGTCTTCATAGGAAAGCTCGGAACCGAAAAAACTTCCTGTTTTGGGTTCGTTTTCATTGCCCGAAACAATGCGTTTGACTTTACCCATGGCAGAAAGATAGAGCCACTGGTCGGTATCTTTTTTCTTTTGCTCATAATCATATTGCAA